>JBOHRZ010000014.1:0-17305 GCA_050732975.1 Gemmatimonadales bacterium | reverse complement strand
GCCGCGGGCATCTTCGCCGCGCGTCTGCTCACGAAATACATGGAGAGCATCCTGGTCGCGGTCACGCCGACCGACACCGGAGTGTTCGTGGCGACGGCAGCAGGGCTCGCAGTGGTGGTGGTTGCGGCGTGCGCGATCCCGGTGCGGCGTGCGCTGGCGACCGACCCGCTCGCGGCGATGCGGGTGGAGTAGCGCTACCCAGTTTTTCGCTTCCCACTTCTCACTTCACCCCCCTGCCATTTATATCGTACCACGATATATTGTTCGCCGTGCCACACGTCTCCGACGCCGAGTACCGGGCTCTGGCCGCGGTCCGCTACCGAATCCGACGATTTCTCACTTTCAGTGAATCGGCCGCGCGCGAAGCGGGGGTCGAGCCCCAACAGCACCAACTCCTGCTCGCCATCCGCGGCCTCCCGCCCGGAGAGGCGGCGACTGTCACGGCGGTGGCCGACCGGCTGCAGATCCGGCATCACAGCGCCGTCGAGCTGATCGCCAGGGCCGCGCGCGCCGGATTGGTCGAGCGGCGGGTCGACAGCGATGATGCCCGGCGGGTGGCGCTCAGCCTCACCAGCCGGGGGGCGAAGCTACTGGAACTGCTCTCCCGCGGGCACCGCGCCGAACTCGCCCACGCCGGTGAAGATCTGGTCGCCGCGCTGCGTACCCTGATGCGCGCTACACCGAGGTCGCGTGCCAGCAAGTAGCAGCGGCCATCGAATGAAACACGACAGCCGTGCTGGACTCGCCGATTTCAACGTTGGCCTGCGCGTCATCCCGATCACGCTGATCGCCGGCGTGATCGGCGTGATCTGCACCGGCGTCGCGTGGACGCTGCTACGACTGATCGCCTTCTTCACCAACGTCTTCTATTACGGTCGCTTCACCGCCGCGCCCGCGTCACCCGCCGGCAACCATCTCGGCTTCTTCGCGGTGCTGATTCCGGTCGCGGGCGGCGTGATCGTCGGCTTCATGGCGCGCTACGGCACCGAGCGGATCAAGGGACACGGGATTCCGGAGGCGATCGAGGCGATTCTCACTCGCGGATCGCGAGTCGAGCCGCGCGTCGCAATACTCAAGCCGCTATCGGCGGCGATCTCGATCGGATCGGGGGGCCCGTTCGGCGCCGAAGGACCGATCATCGTTACCGGCGGCGCATTCGGTTCGCTGATCGCGCAGCGGTTCCATCTCACCGCGGCGGAGCGGAAGACACTGCTGGTCGCCGGCGCGTCGGCGGGAATGTCGGCGACATTCGCCGCGCCGGTCGCGGCGACACTCCTCGCGGTCGAGCTCCTGCTCTTCGAATGGAAGCCGAGGTCGCTGATCCCGGTCGCACTCGCGAGCGCAGTGGCGTCGGCGTGCCGGCCGCTGATCCTGGGCGCGGGGCCGCTCTTCCCTACTCCGCCGCTGCACGTTGCACCGTCGGCCGCGGCGCTGCTCGCGTGCGTTCCGGTCGGACTGGTCGTGGGAGTCTTCGCGGCGCTGCTCACGCTCGCGGTCTACCGGGCCGAGGACTCGTTCCCGATCCTGCCGATCCACTGGATGTGGTGGCCGGCGGTCGGTGGCCTGATCGTCGGCATCGGCGGATTGATCTCGCCGCACGCGCTGGGCGTCGGCTATGACGTCATCGCCGATCTGCTCGCGGGCCGGCTTGCCATGCACCTGGTGATCGGGATCTTCGTGGTCAAGGCACTGATCTGGGCGATCTCGCTTGGCTCGGGAACTTCGGGCGGGGTGCTCGCGCCGCTGCTGATGGTCGGCGCCGCGCTCGGCACGGTACTGTCCCCGGCGCTGCCGCATGAGGGGGTCGCGTTCTGGCCGCTGGTGGCCATGGCTGCGATGCTGGGCGGCGCGATGCGAGTGCCGCTCACCGCGGTGATCTTCGCGCTGGAACTCACCCATGATGTCAACATGCTGGCGCCGCTGATGATCGGCGTGGTGATGTCGTACGCGTTCACGGTGCTCACCATGCGCCGGTCGATCCTCACCGAAAAGGTGGATCGCCGCGGCTTCCATCTTTCGCAGGAGTACTCGACCGACCCGCTGGAGCTGCTCTTCGTGCGCGAAGTCATGTCACGCGACCCGGAGCACCTCGCCGTCGCGCCGAAGGCGGGGATGACGGTTCACCCCGACGAGCCGCTCACGCGCGTCGTCAACCGGATGGCAGTGTCCGGAAAGACCGAGTTGCTGGTGGTCGATCGCGACGACACCACGCACGCGGTGGGATGGATTTCGCTGGAGCACCTTCTCGAGGCGCGGGCACGGCACGTCGAGGAAGAACGGCATCGCGACGGCACCGTGCCGCTGTCGCTGGTGATGCCGAGGTGGTTTCGAGCGAAGGCGCGGCGACAAAGGAGAGAAGTGAGAAGTGAGAAGTGAGAAGGAGAGAAGGAAAGATAAATCTCAGCCCTCCAGCGTCGTCTGCTCCGGCGGATAGGTAATCGTGGCTCCTTGGACTTTCGCGAACGGTGTGAGCTTGTGGAGTCGCCAGCTATTCTCGGAGAGGATCTCGACCGCGGGGATACCGCGAACGAGGAGTGCGTCAGCGACCAGTGAGCGATGACAGCGCCACGGTACTGCCTCGGCGCACATCACTGCGATGCGCCGGTCACGGCTCATTCCGATCAGCTCATCGAGCGCCGCCGCGAACTCCGGGGTCTGCATATAATCGGCGTAGCCGCGGAAGCTCGCGTTGCGCCAGCCGGTGTTGATCGAATCCTTCCGGGTGTGACGCAGACCGCCGAGTGCTTCCATGTGCAGATAGTCGATCTGCGCCGCCGCCAGACTGGCGGGAAGCGCGTCGGCGTTGAACTGCGGGTTGTGCCGCGAACGGGGGACGGTACGGATGTCGACGAGCCGTTCGATCCCGTAAACGTGCAGCAACGCGATGAAGCGCTCGATCGGCAGCGTCGAGTGTCCGACAGTAAAGATCGCGCCGGCGGGCCAGGGTGAACCTCCGTTGCGTTCGTCACCTCCGTCTCTCTCCTCCGTCACCTCGGTCGCCTCGGTCTCCTTGCCTCTCAGAAGCCCTTCGGCTTCTCCCCCATCACGTTGAACGCCCGCTCCAGCGCAATGCCGGCGCGCGCCAGCGTCCCCTCGTCGAAGTGCCTGGCGAGGAGAGTGACGCCGTGCGGCACGCGGCGCGGTGGATTGAACGTCGGCAGCGGGTGATCGGGGTCCGGCGCCCAGTCGCTTCGGGCCTTGGCAACCTCGACAAACCCGGCGCGCATGGTGAGCGATGGATGCCCGGTGAAGTTGGTGATGGTCAACTGCTCGTCGCGCAATGACGGCACCAGGAGGAGATCGACGCTGTTGAAGATCCGCGCCATTTCCAGCGCCACCAGTTTGCGCATCCGGTCGGCCTGTACGAAGTCGACCGCGGAGAGGAACCGCGCCTGGCGAAAGAGGTTGGGCCAGGCGTCCTTGGTCTGCATTTTGAGCTGATCGTCCTTGCCGGAGAGCGTCAACTCCTCGAACGAGGCCGCCGCTTCAGCGAAGAGAATCGGCATCAACGAATCGAATGGCCAGTCGGGAAGCGACACCTCGGTCGGCACCATCTTGAGGCCGCGGATGGTGTCGAGCGCCGAACGATCGACGTCGGTCGCGGGCGGTTCGTTCATCCACTTCGGGAAGTAGCCGACCTTGAGCCCTTCGACCGATGCGGTCGCGTCGAAGTCGAGCATGCTTGGCACGCTCGACGGATCGCCCGCGTCGGGGCCGGTGATCGCGTTGAGGATCAGCATGGTGTCTTCGACGCCGCGGGTCATGGGCCCGAGCTTGTCGAGGGTCCAGCAGAGGGTCATCGCACCGGAACGCGGCACCCGACCGAATGTCGGCCGGAGTCCGGTGACGCCACAGCGCATCGCCGGGCTCACGATGCTGCCGTCCGTTTCGCTTCCGATCGAGAAACCGACGAATCCCGCGGCGGTCGCCGCACCGGGTCCGCAACTCGAACCGGACGCGCCCTCTTCGGGTAGCCACGGGTTCATCGTCTGCCCGCCGAACCAGATGTCGTTGAGCGCCAGTGCGCCGAGGGCGAGCTTGGCGACCAGCACCGCACCGGCATCATCGAGGCGCTTGACGACGGCCGAGTCGGTGGTGGGCACCCGGTCGCGATACGGCTCCGCGCCCCAGGTCGTCAGAATGCCGGCCGTGTCGAGCAGATCTTTCACCCCGTAGGGAATCCCGTGCAACGGGCCGCGGTACTTGCCGGCCTGAATTTCCTTGTCGGCCTGTTTCGCCGCCGCGACGGCGTGATCGGTGGTGAGCGTGATGATCGCGTTGATCTTCGGGTTGAGTCGCGCGATGCGCGTGAGATAGATGTTGGTGAGACGTTCGGAGGTGAGCTTCTTCGCCTGGATCCAACGCGACAACTGGGAGACGGGGGCGAATGCGATTTCTTCGTCGCCGCCGGGAAGCGCGGCTCTGGTGTCCTTGCTGCGCACGAAGCGGTCGCGCGTGGCGCCGGCGGGGACGCCAGGGAGCAGCGGATTCCAGATCGTCGCCGGGGTATCGCTCGCGGCGATAGTCACCTTCCGGGGTCCGGTGCGCCGCTCCAGGTACTGCGGCATTGAGCCTCGCCACGAATCTGCCGCGAGCAGTTCATGCACCGGCGTCATCGTCACCTGGGCCAGCTTTTCCGCTTCGGCGAAGGTCGCCGGAGTCACGTCCGGCCCGCTACCGGCACCGGTGCCGAAGGTCGGCGGGGCGCCGGGCGCGGACGTGGTGCCGTTGGCGGGCTTCTGGACGGCGGCTCCCTTGTTGTCACTGGGACCGCAGCCCACGGCGGTGACGAGGAGTCCAGCGGGGACAGCGATCAGAAATTGGCGGCGGGTGTGCATTGCGGCTTCCTGTCAGTGGCAGTCGTCAGGAACGATAGTGCAATGTATCGCCGACCGCCCCGCATCACGGTTCGGCGTCGGACCACCATCGATACTCGGCCCCCATCGCAGGGGGCGGCCGACTTCCGGGCCACGATTTGAACGCGGATAACAGCGGATGGAGCGAATCACGCGGATAGGCTTCGGTGGTCACCTCGCACACCAACGCTCCCCGCGCACAGCGAACTGCACCGCGTCGGAAAGATCGTCACCCGAGGCTGATCCGCTCCTATCCGCTCAATCCGCTTCATCCGCGTTCGGAACGCACCTCGGAGTCCCGCCATCCCGTCGTGATGGGCGCCGAGCCGCGAAGGCGGCGCGCGGCTCGGCGAACGCCTTGCGTGCGATCGGCCACGAGGACGACATTGCGAAGACCCGGATGCAGGTGCCAACCGGGATCGCGAGAGGAGGATGATCGTGCTGGATGCCATGAAGAAGTTCCTGCAGGGCAATGCGGCGAGCGGCGACAAGCGCCGCGGAACGGAGACCCACGACAGCGTGCAGGTGGCAGCCTGCGCCGTGCTGCTGGAGCTCGCCCACGCCGACGGCGAGTTCAGCGCCCCCGAGCGTCGCTACATCGAGAACGCGCTGGCACGGCATTTCGGGTTGCGCGACGAAGCGTTGCAGGAACTGATGCGCATCGCCGAGGACGAACGCCGGGCGGCCGTGGACGACTTTCATTTCACCAGCCGGATCGCCCGCGAATACGATCTCGGCCAGAAGATGGTGCTTGCGGAGGTGATGTGGGGAGTGATCCTCGCCGACGGCGAGCTGGCGCCGGATGAGACCTACCTGATCCGCAAGCTGGCAAATCTGCTCGACCTGGAGCCGGCGTACCTCTCCGAAGCGAAGGCAAGCGCCAGGCGGTCGAGGTAGCTCCTGCCCCCGACCAGGCACCACCGCCTCTCGGCGCCCATTGTGGCAGATAGCTCCGATCCGTGCAACGGTTTGAACGCGGATAACTGCGGATGGAGCGGATTGCGCGGATAGGATTTGGGGTTGGCTCATCGTTCGGCAACGCTCCGCGCGCACAGCGAACTGCACCGCACCGGAAACGGCGTCACCCCCAAGCTTGATCCGGTCGTATCCGCTCAATCCGCCTGATCTGCGTCCAGAACGCCCCACTGATGCGCAACATTCGGCTGGGATGGGCGCCGAGCCTGGTCCGTAGCGCGGAATTCGGGCGTGTGTATGCGTCGTAAGGAGTGGAGACATCGGGCGGACGCATGCAGAATCTCCGCATGCCTCTGATCGCGAAAGAACTGACGCGTGAGATCATCGGTGCGTTCTACGAGGTCTACAACGCGCTGGGCTATGGATTTCTGGAAAGCGTATACGTCGCCGCGCTGGTTCAAGAACTGCGCCGGCGGCGACTCTTTGTCGCCACTGAGATGCCGATCGATGTGTACTACAAAGGCGAGCGGATTGCCGTCCAGCGGCTCGATCTCGTTGTCGGCGCGCAGGTGATCGTGGAGGTGAAGTCGACCCGCGAGCTTCCAACGATCGCCCTGCGACAACTCTACAGCTACTTGGCTTCGACCGAACTGCAGGTCGGCCTTTTGCTGCACTTCGGTCCGAGAGCGACGTTCCGGCGGGTGGTGTCGTCGCGGCGGATCCAGCCCAGGGTGGCCCGGCAGCGGACGGAGCCGATCACCGCTTCCGCGGGCGCTGCTTCGCGGAAATCGAGCGGATGATGAGCTTCGCCTTGCCGGTGGCGGGCAGCGGCACCTTCGCGCGACGGATCGCTTCCGCCATGAGGGATTGCACTTCCGGCCGCGCCAGCGCGGCGGCCGATTCGAGCCAGATGAAGCGGGTCTGGTTGCCCGAGCCGTGCAGGAGGCGGTGCGGATCGGGAAGCCCGGCGCCTCGAAGGAAACAACGCCCAACGCGGTCGGCCCGCGCGGCGATCGAGAAGATCGCGTCCGACGGGCGTTCATTGGGCCCATATCCGATCACGAAGAAGTTGTAGTTGTCATAGACCAGTTCGTTGGCGGTCGGCAGCCGTTTGCGCATCGCCCGGCGTACGGCGCGGAGCAGCCTCTGGTCGGCAGCAGCGAACTTTGCGACGAAACCGTCGAGCGTCCTCTCGTTCGCCGCCCGCGCCGGGGCGGAGTGCGTGGAGGCCTTCGGGGCCGTCTTTTTCGCCCTGCGCCTGGCGATCATCGGTGCGCCTCCCGGGGAGCGGCGCACAAACATACCACCCGCCGCGGCGGCCCGGGCAAGGAATCGGCGGCTTGACGCGTCCTTGATCGGCACCACCGAATCTGCACTGCGCAATCCGGCGCGGAGGTAGCAATGGTTGGATCCCAGCAGGTGCGCGCGAGGAAGATCCAGCTAATCTCGACCTCGCGCGCCGGTTCGGTCCAGCCATGATAGCGCGAGGATCCGATGACGGCGCCGGACACCCGATCGAGGGCGATGAGCGCTCCGCCGGACGCCATCGCGTCGTCGAAGAACCGGCGGAAGACCAGCGGCTTCCAGCGATCGGAATCGGGATGCTGTTCCCAGATGAGTGGATCCGACGCGACGGCGAAGAGCGCGTCGTGGTCGTCATCCCGGAGCGGACGGAGGGCGAGAAGCTCGCCGTGCAGCGTCGGCTGGAATTCGAATGGCACCGCTTCATTCCCCGGTAACATTACGGATTGAACGGCGCCTCGTTCATGCCGTCGGCGCGGCGTCCAGTGTCAGCACCTCGAAGGGCTCGAGCCGGAAGGTGCGCGGAGTGCCGGCGGCCAGGCGAAGAGCGTTACTGGACGCACCGCGCCACGGCGACGTTGCCGAGTATGATTGCGGCATTCCTTCGGGAAGTTCGAACGCCTCGCCGACATCGACATCGATTGACTTCGGCGCGTCCGACGGATTGCGCAGCACCAGGATCCCCTTCTCCTTCGACCACGACGCCCAGCCGTACGGTTCGAGCTTGACCGGATCGCCGCCCACCCAGTGGGTGTCGACCAGTGTGCCGGCGTTGGTGCGCGACCAGTTCGCCGCTTCAGCGAGATCGTCCCAGTTCTGCTGCGAGAGAAGCGAGGGCGTGATGTACATCTCCTGCAGTTGCGTGCCGCCGCCGAAATAGGCGTGGACCTCGTTGCGGAAATCGTCGCCGGGGTCGGTCGAGAGCTTGTCGGCGTGCTGCGCGTAGATCAGCCCGTGAAGCATCAGCGAATTGAGTGGATAGAGCGGACCCTTGCGGACAATCCCCGCGAAGGTGTCGCCATCGCGGTAGGTGATCCACTGCTCGCGCGAGGTGCCGACGCCGGCGAAGGAATGGTCGTCGCCGCCGCGCCAGATCGAGTCGCAGTGCCGCAGCCAGAACGGTGACGGGTAGGTGCCGGTCGTGAGGTTGACGTAGAGATCGGGCTTGATGCGGCGGAGGTCGCCGATCAACGAAATCATGGCATCGAAGTCGCTGTCGAACGCGCTGCCCGGCACCACACGCGAAGCGTTGCCCGTCCCGTCGAACTTGAACTGATTGACGCCGTATTCCTTGATGAACCGGGCACAGGTGTCGTGGAACAGCTTGAAATACTTCGGCCCCGAGAGCGCGAAGCCGCCCTGGTTGGTCTCGTAGCCCTCGGCCTTTCCGTACTGCAACCGTTCCTGACGCGGCTGGCCATAGCCGCCCCACGGCGAGAGCCAGACACCAGGCGCCGCGCCGTATCGCCGCGCCGCCGTGCGCACGTTAGTGAATCCGTCCGGGAACCCGCTGTTGAAATGCCAGAGCGTCTTCGAATCGTCCCAGCCGTCGTCGAACAGGAACGAACTCAGCGTGACGCCGCGCTTGACGTGCAGCTCCTGACCGCAGGCATTGATGACGTCGAGCGCGCCCTTCTCATCGTACTTGTTGAAGTAGCCGAGGTCGTACCACGAGTTGTAGTGGAGAAAGGTGCGGTAGGGATGGGCGCGTTCGCGCTCGAGATAGGTGAGGAAATCCCGGCGGAGCTGGCCGGTGCCGGTTGTGCCGATCACGGACGACACGGTGAAGCTCGTTCCGGGCCGGAGCGGAAGGGTGCGCGCCAGCGAGCCGGTGACGTGTCCATCGGCGGCGGCATGGGTCGAGAGCGGGTGCTCGAATCCGAAGAAGAGGTTGCCGGCCACGACCGGCGAGCCCTTCACCTCGCCAACCACCGCGGCCTCCGCCGATGTGAGATCGACGAGCACGATTTCACTCACCGGCACGGGTGCCTTCGACGGCGCGAGGACGATTTCCTGACGCAGGTAGCGTGAGCCATTGCGGCCTATCGCGCGCCAGGTCACCCGAAGGCCGGTGGCGGAATCTTCCAGCTCCAGCCGCACGGCGGCGCCGCCGAGCTGTTCGGCGCGGCGAGAGGCGTCGTGATCGGCATGCAGGGTGTCGTCGTGCGGGCCGCTCCGGATTCGCATCGCGGAAGCGCGAATGCTGCTACCGTCACCGAGCTTCAGGACGAACGGATCGGCCGCCGACGTGATGGCGTGGTTGCCGATGCGATCGACGACTCGGGTCACGCGGAAGGAGCGATCCGACGTGGTCCACGCCGCGTCGATTCCGTCGGTCGTGAGCGAAAAATCGGGGCCTGAGCGGCGGAACACTGCGAAGGACGGAATGAACCCGGCGGCGGCGATCGCGGCGCTGCGCTCAACGAATTGGCGGCGGGTGACGTTGCGCGGCGGGCGATGGGAATCGGTCATCGGTGTCCTCGACGAGCGCGGAGGGATCGCCGCAAGGCGGCGCGGCGTATCGGTTACGAATGTAAGGCGGCCGATGCCCGCCGCGAATCACTGCATGCAGCGGATGTCGCCGTCGGTCCATCCGTGCGGCACTCCCGATGCCACGCCAAAGGCACAGACCAGCGGCGAGCGCCGGTCGAAAAGTACAGCGCCCCAGCCGAAGCGATCGCCCGCGAGGACCGTGAACGTGGTGGCATCGGGGAGCCGATCGGCAAGCTGAGGCAGCGAATCAAGCGAGGCGACATACGTGGCGTAGTTGCTGTATGCCATTTCGCCAGCGGTCATCGCGGATCGCAACCCCTTCTTCAGCGCATCCACGCGTTCGCCGGTCACCGCGGGGAACGAGTCGCGTACCGTGACACAAGCTGCGTGCACCGGCGTCAAACGGGGCGCCGTCACCCGGAGCACCTCGACATGCTCGACGTCATCTTCGTCGAGCAGTTTCCCGAGCACGTAGTCGCTGCCGATCGCGTACACCTTGAACCGCGGCGGCAGCGCCACCGATCCGATCGGCTTGCCATCGGCGGCGTAGACGGTCCATGACGGTTGACCGTACGGGTGACTCCAGAAACGGCCCGAGCCGTCGGTAAGGATCTCGCGGAGTTCGGATGGCGCAAGGCGGGGAAGTGCGGTGGCCAGCGTCCGGAAGCAGTGCGTAAAGCGCTCCGGAATGTCCTGGCCTATGGTGGCGTTGGTCGCGATCATCTGGCCGCGCGGGGCGCCGCCCGGCGCCGGCGGCCATTGCCGGAGCAGGGCTCCGGCGCCGTTGAAGAGTTCGACGCGGGTCGAGATCTGGTCATAGATCATGATCGAATCGCCGCCCGCGGGGAGAAAGTCGGTCCGCCCGCGGAATTCGCCAGGGCCGTCACCCAGGCGACCGATCCGGCGCACGAAGCGGCCCGATGCGGCGTAGACGCGCAGCTCGCGCGGTTTCCCGTTGGCGACGACGACGCGGCCATCGGGGAGACGGAGCGCGCCGGTCACATTGGCGAGTTCCTGCTCCGGCGTGCCGTCGTCGACTCCGATGTTGGTGATCGGTCTGGTCGTGACGGCCCAGCGCGCCGGTATCTGGGCGGCAAGCGGGGCAGCAGCGAGCAGCACGATTGACGAGAGCGCGTAGAGTGATCGGGGTTGACGCATGTATGGAGAATAGCCTGCCATGCGCGCCTGCGGGCGGCCGTCCCCATCAGGTCGCAACCATGCCGTCAGGATGGCGGCGCGAACGCCGGGGCGATGACCGCTGGGCGGTGGGAGAGAACGGTGCTACCTGGCACCCGGCTGTTGGCGGGCAAATCCGCCCGATGCCCGGAGATGCCGGTACTCAACCACGGTCAGCACCACAACCGCGGCATCCAGCGCCGAGAGGACGAGAAGGATCGCGGCATGGGTCTCGGCGAACCGGTACATCTGATACCCGATGAATAGCAGAATCGCGATCATGGCAACCGGAAACGCCCAGCGCTGGCGGAAGAGCAGCGCGATCATCAGGCAGCTCTTCACCGCGCCGTGCCACACGAGATAGATCGCTGCGAAGAGGATGCTGCGGTTGCCGTCATGATGCAGAAGATGCGCGATGAACGAGGCCACGGCGTCGTGCCGGTCGGAGGCGAGATCGTGCCGGGTGAGGAAGCGCCCGACCGGATGGAGCTGCTGGACCGGCATCACCAGGAGGAGGATGCCGCCCGCGAGCTCGAAGACGCCATCGATCGCCTTGACGATGACGACGATCCGGAAGAGAAGGTGCCAGAGTCGTCTCCACGCCGTGTCCAACGGACCTCCGTGCTGCGTTTGTGCTCACTCGGAAGGTGGACGGCCGGCGGGGAAGTTTCATCACACGGCGTGTTCAGTCGTCGTCGGTCCGGAGTTCCTCGAGCGCCTCGAGGGCTCGCTCGGCGTTTTCGGCGGCGACGCGAAGCTGCACCGGGCCGGTAATCGGATTGAACGGCCCCATGGCGCGGCCGAATCCGAAGAGATCCTGCACGCCTTCGCCTTCGACGACGTAGCGGATTCCTTCGGAGTCGAGGATCAGCTTGGCGGTGATCACCTCGGCCGGATCGCTGCTGGCGAAAACGGTCACGGTGCCGGTCATGGAATCCGTCGCCCCGCTCGCATCGGCTACCGCGCTCCTTGAGTTGCATTACCATCGCCCCGATGTCGTCGACGGCCCGCCGTCGGTCAAAATCTCACGTTGAGGCCCACCACCACAGCGTGATGACGCCAGGTGACCAGCGATTCTACGACGGCCTGAGGCGACGACTCTCCGTCGTTTACCGAGCGCCATTGCCAGGGATGATAAGTGGCGGCGCCGACCAGCCCGCCGATCAAGGCGCCCGGAATCGCCAGGACGGCACCGAGGGACGTGCGCGAGAAACAGACCCAAGCGGCGCCCGGAGCGTTGCAGTCTTGCCCGGCCGCGTAACCCAGCACCGCGAACGCACCGGCGCCGATGATGGCTCCAAGCGCCGCGCCGTGCCATCCGCCGCGCCGGCCGTGGCGCCACTCGAGCGACCGGATCGAGACCGGCCTGATCGCGACCCAACGTTCACCTGGGCCGATGACGACTGTCATCGAGTCGGCCGAGACCGACCGCACCGTTCCCTGGACCTCGGACCGGCTGTCGACGTCGAACCAGCGGACCACCGCGCCGGGGGCAACCGGCGCCTGAGCGGCCGCGACGACCGCGGCCAGAGTCAGCGGCGTGAACCGCAGGGAAACTCGAACACCGGAAAGGAGCGGCACAGGGCCCTCCACGCTGAGGACGTGACGAATCTGGTCCAGCTGAGTCAGGCAGCGCTCAAGCGAGGAACTCCGCCCCTCCTGGCACTCCATCAAAGAAATCCACCACGCCGGTCTCCAGCGAGTACTCCGCCCCGGCGACAAGCAGGCCGTCGTCGCGGATCAACTGCTGCAACAGGGCGGACCCGCGACGCACCTGTTCGACCGAGGCGCTGACGTTGGCGCGGACCGCGGCGTGCATCAGGCGTTCATCGTCAGCGGGGGCGGCGCCGCGCATCAGCGGTTCGATCGACGGCCGTACCCGGTCCACGATCGATCGCAGATTGCGCGACTCGGCGCTGGGATGTCCCTGCAGCTCCTCGAGCGCGGCGGTGACCGCGCCGCAGCGGGTATGGCCCACGACGACCACGAGCCGGGTGCCGAAGCGCGAGGCGGCGAACTCTATCGAGCCAAGCAAAGACGGCGCGACGATATTGCCGGCGACACGGATCACGAACAAGTCGCCGAATCCCTGGTCGAAGACCATCTCCACCGGAACGCGTGAATCCGAGCAGCCGAGGATGATGGCGAATGGTTCCTGGCCGTCGACCAGCGCTGTGCGAGTAAGGGCCGCGGCAGCGGCCACCGGGCGTCCCGCGACGAAACGCGCGTTGCCATCGCGGAGACGGGCAAGGGAGTCGACGGCGGAGATCATCGAACAGGACCATAATCGCGGCGGGACTGCCGCGGGAGTTCAGGGCAGGAGGCCGGAGAGCAGATGGAGATTCGAACTGCCGTCGCGGACAGTCTGGAGATGTCCCCATACACCGCCGCGCTGCACCACGACGTCATGGGATCCGGGGGCGATCATCGGCGTGGCCAGAATGGCGTGATCGGTATCGACGATGTGTACCTCACCGGTGGAGAGCGAGACGACACGAAGATCTCCCTCCGGAGCGCCGCCTGTGAAATGCGGCGATACCTCCGGCAGCACCAGATCCCCGCGATACGAGAGCACGATCGGCGCGGTGGCGACGATGCAGGCCGTCGTGTTGCACGACAGCCCGACGAGTTGTCCGACGGTCAGGTCGGATGCATCAGGCAGAACCTGCGCGATGACACTCGGCACGCCTCCGGCGATCGGAACGCGCAACAAGCGTCGATCGTCGCGCCGAGTGAAGGCGATCGCCGTGCCGGCATCGATGATCGCGTAATCGGTGGCGCTGTCGGTTCCCACGATCATCTGCATCGTGGCGTGATCTCCACTGATCGTGCCGATCAGTACCGCGCCGTTGTTGGAAAAGGTGGAATCGCCCTGTCCCGGCAGGTAGACCTGCGCCAGTGCAGTGAACGTGGCAGGACCGGTCCATTGAAGTTCGGACACCCAGTTGTAAGGCTGTGCACCAACCTGGATCGGGAGAGTGACCAGTTGCTTGCGGACGAATGGACGCGCGGTGTCAGCGAGCCAGATGCTGTAGGCGTCGGGAATGTCGGCAAACCGTGCGATCGACGTGGCCTCCGCATACAGCAGGCGCCCGCGGTCGTCGAGCGCGAATCCGGTGAAACTGCTGACGCTGTCGGCCTGTGTGGTGCGGTTGTCGCACATCTGCCAGAATCGCGTCCCGCCCTTGGGCGGGAGCATGCCGACGCAACGGTGGCCGACGGGAGCGTCGGAGGTAACGAACGCGTAGAGGATGCCACGACCGTCGGCGGTCCAGTTCGGCCAGTAATCCTGATCGCCGTTGTAAGTGAGTTGCACGTCGACCCCGGTGGTTCGCGCACCGAGCTGCGAATTCGCCGTGGCAATCGGATCGGTATGGTCGCACGCGGCAAGGACGAGCATTGCCGCAAGCCCGGCCAGCCGCGCCGTCGTTGCTGCCATGTCGCGATGCATGAGGTCTGGCTGCAAGCTAATCCTCTGATCCGGACCCCGGAACAAGGCCCGTGACGATTTGACATATCAACGTCTGTTGATATACAATCATGCCATGCCCCGCATCCACCCCGACGCCGTACGCGCCGCGCAGGTCTTCCATGCGCTCGCCGAGCCGACCCGGCTCGCGATCCTTGACCGGCTTCGCGGCGGGGAGCGCTGCGTCTGCGACTTGCAGGATCTCCTCGACGCGGGACAGTCGCGACTCTCGTTCCATTTGAAGGTGCTCAAGGACGCGGGGCTGGTGACGGATCGGCGCGAGGGCCGCTGGGTGTACTACAGCCTCGACGCCGAGCTGCTCGAGGAGAGTCGCGACCTGTTGAGCGAGCTGATCGCGCCGGTCGCAGATGCTTCGCAATTGAAGAACGATCGCTGCTGCTGAGCCCGTGCGCTACGCGCTGTTCTCCGACGTCCACGCCAACCGTCCGGCGCTCGAGGCTGTCCTGGATGCGATCCGGGCGACACCGGACATCGACGGCGTCTACCACCTTGGCGACCTGGTCGGCTATGCGCCGTGGCCGAATGAAGTGGCTGAGCGGCTGGCGCGTGACGGCGTGACTGGTGTCGCCGGAAACTACGATTCGACGGTCGCCTTCACCTACAAGCACTGCGGGTGCCGTTCAGAGAACCCGGAGCAGGAGGAGCTGTCGCACCGCTCCTTCCAATGGACTCTCGCCCATGTCACCGGGCGCACCAGGCGCTTCCTCGGCGACCTCCCGTTCCGGCTCGACCTGCGGCCGTCAGGAGGGCACATCTCCAGACCGACGGTCACCCTGTTGCACGGGGATCACGTCCTCAACACTGTCTACGTCACCGAGCACCGGCCCGACAGCTTCCTCAAGCGGATCGGCGACGGGGTCGGTGCGTCAACCGGCGATGTCGTCGCGGTGGGGCACACGCACATCCCGTGGCATCGCGAAGTCGAAGGCGTGCACTACATCAATACCGGCAGCGTCGGTCGGCCGAAGGATGGTGACCCGCGCGCGGGGTTCGTGGTGCTCGATCTCGACAATGAACGGGTCAGGGTCGAGTTCCGGCGGGTGCCGTACGATGTGGAGTCCGCGACCCTGGCGATCCTGCACAGCGATCTGCCGCACGAATTCGCAGAGCATCTGCGTCACGGAAAAACCTGATGCGCGGCAGCTGACCATCACCAATACAAGCTGCTGGAGAAATTGCCCCGCCTGGGATCGAACCAGGACTCTTCTGATCCAGAGTCAGACGTGTTGCCAATTACACCACGGGGCAGCGCGGAGGGCAAAATTACCGGTGGGACCCCGCCGAGGCAATTCCGGGAACTCGGGTCACGACCGCTCGCGACCGGTCAGGCGACGGTAGTGCGGCTCTTCGACCGCGAAATGGAAGACGAGGATCGCCCCCTGGTCGAAGAGCGCGAACAGGAGCGCCGGCCACGACGCCATCGCCAGCGCAAAGCCATACGCGTGCAGGTAACCGACGGTATACATCGGGTTGCGAAACCAGCGATACGGACCCTGCGACACGGGAGCGGTCCACGCGCCGGGGACAAAGAAGTTGTGCCAGTAGTAGGCCTTCTCACCCAGCGTCTCGCGCGCCCAGACCTTGACCCCGATCGCCAGAACGATCAGCACCGCGCCGACACCGATGCGCACCGCAACCGGAATCGCGACTCGCAGCGTGCCGCGCGTGAGCCATGCCATCGTCACGAAGGTCACGGCATCGAGGGCCATCACCGGTGAGGCCAGCGAGCGGAACCGCTCGAAGCCTCCCTCACCACCACGCGTGGCGGTGAACAATCGGCGGGTCTCCTCCAGCCGCAGCGCTACCCCGACGCCGACCACGTAGAGCAGCCGGAACACGAGATGAGCCGCTGCCGCGGCAACGATCAGTGCGATGGCGCTCATTTCATCAGCGCAATCGCCGACTTCACGGCGAGCAGGATGAATGCGATGCCGGCGATCGCGCGCATCACCTGCTTGAAGCGCGGACCGACGAGTTGAGTGCGGCCCGCGAATCCGGTGACCACACCGACCGTGCAGACCGCGATGAAGGCGCAAAGGTTGAATGTGAAACCGAGCTCGAGGAGTTGCCGCCATACCGGGCCGTCGCCCGAGACAACGAACTGGGGCAGAAAGGCGAGGAAGAACGTTGCCAGTTGCGGATTGGTGAGCGCGATCACCAGTCCTCCGCGAAAGGCGCGGCCGGCCGCGTCGGGAACTTCCGGCAGCGGCGTGGTATCGCGCACCCGGAGGAGGAGCCGCACGCCGAGGAAGCTGAGATAGCCGATCCCGGCAATGCGGATCACGGTGAACACGGCGGGATAGGCGTGCATCGCCGCCGAAATCCCCAGCGCGGTCGCGATGGTGTAGCAGGCGCCGCCCAGCGCCACGGCGGCCGCAGCGAGGACGCCGGCCGCCGGGCCGCGCTGCGCACCGGTGGTCGCGGTGTACATCATATTCGGGCCCGGCGTGAGAATGGTGGCGAACGCCGTTCCGAAGAAGACGCCGGTCAGCAGGCCCGATGTCCCGCGCTAGATTCCCGCATCCTCAGGAGCAATCGATGAGCAAGGGACGCCTCGAAGCGTTCAGTGACGGCGTGATCGCGATCCTGATCACCATCATGGTGCTCAACCTGGCGATCCCCCGCGGCTCCGATCTCCGCGCACTGCGCGAGATGGTTCCCGGGTTCCTGACCTACCTGGTGAGCTTCGTGTTCCTGGGAATCTACTGGAATAACCACCACCATATGCTGCAGGCGACCGAACGAATCAGCGGTGCGATCCTGTGGGCCAACCTCCACCTGCTCTTCTGGCTGTCGCTGGTGCCGGTCACCACGGCGTGGTTATCCACGACGCATTTCGCCGAACTTCCGGCGGCGATCTACGGCGCGGTACTGCTCGGCGCCGCCGTGGCGTATACGATTCTGCAGACGGCGATCATCCGGCTCCACGGTCCCGATTCACGCTTGGCGCTCGCGGTTCACCATGACTTCAAAGGAAAACTCTCGGTGCTCCTGTACCTCACCGCGATTCCGCTCGCGTTCGCAGATCACTGGATTTCCGAAGCACTCTACGTCGCGGTGGCGCTGGTCTGGC
>JBOHRZ010000013.1:0-17326 GCA_050732975.1 Gemmatimonadales bacterium | reverse complement strand
GGATGAGCAGCCCGCGAAAGATCTGGTCGCCGCGCGCGGCGGCGGTCAGGGAGCGGAGGCGGTGACGCGGGCTCGTCGGTTCCGTGTCGGGAGCGGCGGTTATCATGGCAGCATGAGGTTAGACCGTGTCGGTGGGTTGTACGTCACGGGGATGTAACGGACGGGTCACTGATCGGTTCACGAAAAATCGGGATAGGGGGTAGCGACGAATCGTCGCTACTCCCCTCCCACACCACCGGACATGCGGGTCCGCATCCGGCGGTTCAGACAGTTGAGGTCTGTGCAGCCAACCGGGGCACTCCGAGCCGGTCGAAGTAGCTTCCCGGTAGAGCGGTGTGCATCGCGCCGAGACCGGCCGCCCACCACCAGCGGCGGCCGTGGCCGGCACCCTTTCGCGTGAGCCACTCAGGTAAGCCCCGAGCCTGCAGTTCCCGGAAAGTGGTGCGGCCCTCCTTCCACTGTTTCAATTGGAGGGCTCGCAGCCGACGGTGAATCCAGCCATCCAGCGTCCCGAAAATTCCCGGGGTCGTGGCCAACTGAAAGTATGCCTTCCAGCCCCGCAGGTACGTCCCCAGTTCGTTGGTGACCTGGACCATACTCCGTCCGCCGTTCCGGCGAGTGATCTGCCGGACCCGCTGCCGTAGCTCTTCGAGGGCTGGGCCTGCGACGCGACATTTCACCGTGCCTTCCTTGGCGACCCAAAAGCTGTAACCGAGAAATTTCCGGTGCCATACTCGCGCCACCGCACTCTTCTCCTCGTTGATCCGGAGTTTGAGCTTCGCGTACTGCTGCCGCAGAGCGGCCAGCACCCGTTGCCCCGCCCGCTCCGACCGCACATAGACATTGCAGTCATCGGCGTATCGGGCAAACGCGTGCCCGCGTCGCTCCAATTCCTTATCCACGTCGTCGAGTAGTACGTTGGCCAGTAGCGGCGAAAGCGGCCCGCCTTGCGGCGTGCCCTCCTGCCGCTCCACCACCACGCCGTTCGCCATGACCCCGGCTTCCAGGTAGTGGCGGATCATCCGGAGCACCCGCCGATCCGCGATCCGGTTGTGTAACTTCCCCATGAGCACGTCGTGGTTGACGCGGTCGAAGAACTTCTCGAGGTCCACGTCCACCACCCAGCGTCTCCCCTCCTGGATGTACTGCTGCGCCTGCCGCACCGCATCGTGCGCGCGGCGCCCCGGCCGGAAGCCGTGGCTGTGCTCCGAGAAAGTCGGATCGAACATCGGTTGCAGCACCTGCAACAGCAGCTGCTGGACAAACCGGTCGAGCACCGTCGGGATGCCAAGCTGCCGCATCCCGCCGCCGCCCTTCGGAATGAGCTGTCGTTTCACCGCACGCGGCCGGTAGCTCCCCGCCAGCAGTTGCTCGCGGAGCATCTGCCAGTGCTCGCGCAGGTACGGCGCCAACTCCTCCACCGTCATGCCGTCGATGCCCGGACTGCCCTTGTTGCGCCGCACGCGCTTGAACGCGTGGATCGCGTTCTCGCGCGCCACCGCCCGCTCCATCAGCGAGCGATAGCTTCCCGAGCGCTCGTCTCCTTGGGCCGCCGATCGGGCTTCGCCGCTTCGCTGGGGCGTCGGGGCTTCACCCCTCTGCACCAGCGGGAGCTCCAATTGCTCGGACATCTGGCGCCCAGCCCTCCCGAGACCCACGGTCGTCTCGCTCTCCTCTCCGTTCGGCCCTTCGCGACCGGGGCGGAAACCTCCCCGAGGCCCGTCGCTACTACGACCTCTGCTGACTTCTCGCTCCGGCGCGGCACCGTCGCCCTTTCAGGCGCAAGGCGAGATCTCCCCAGGTAAGGATGAGTGGCCTTCCCCGCACCACCGCCGGATTTACACCGCCGGAGCCTTGGTCGTGAGAGCTTCGCGGTTTGTTGCCCGCTCGCCCTGCTCGGCAGCGCCTTATCATCCGGTTCGTGTTCCTCGACGCGCAGGTTCGCTAGCCGCTTCTTTCAACGGTTCCCTCACGGTCGCCGCCTTGCGGTTCGCTTGGGTCGCTACGACCAACTCCCCAGGGGACTCGCACCCCCAAGTCACTCTCCATGCTGGGCACACAACAGAACGGGGCGCCCCCGGAAGGGAGCGCCCCGTCATCAGCTACCACGGCGAATCAGTTCGAACCGGCCTCGCTCGGATACACCGAGATCCGGAGCCGGTCGCGATTCTTCCGCTCGAATTTCACCACCCCGTCGATGAAACTGTGCAGCGAATCGTCCTTGGCGCGGAAGACGTTCTTGCCCGGGTGGAACCGGGTGCCGCGCTGCTTCACCAGGATGCTTCCCGCCGAGACGCGTTCGCCGCCGAACCGCTTGACGCCGAGGTACTGCGGATTCGAGTTGCGGCCGTTGCGGCTGGAGCCGACGCCCTTCTTGTGTGCCATGTCTACCTCACCCCACGACCACGTCAGTGATGCGGACTTCCGTGAAGCGCTGCCGGTGTCCGGCCTTGCGGCGGTAGTTCTTCCGCCGCTTGAACTTGAAGATCCGGATCTTCTCGTCCTTGCCGTGGCCGACGACCTCGGCCGATACCGAAGCGCCGGGGACCGTCGGGGTCCCCGCGGTAATGGTATCGCCGTTCGCGGCGAGCAGCACCTCGTCGAACGAGAGCTTGTCGCCGGGGGATTTTTCTTCCATCAGCGGCAGACGGAGCGTCGCGCCGGGTTCGGCCCGCCACTGTTTTCCGAGCGCCTTGAAGATCACGTACATCGCGAAGGTCCTCGCCAGAAATAGCCCTGCAACGTAACGGCTGGTCGCCGGGATGGCAAACCCATGTCAGGCTACGGCATAGAGTTCGGTCACATCGCGTCCCGCCGGGCGCGACATCAGCCTGAACTGGTCGAGGCCCAGCATCGGGTCATCGCGCAGCTCCAGTTCGAGATGGTTCTGCTTGCCAAGCGATGCGATCAGTTTCGGCTCCTCCTCGAGGAGGTAGAGCGCCACATCGGGATGCAGCCGGACGCCGAGCTTGCGTTCCTTGCGATCGAGCGCGGCACGGCGGAGGGCGCGCTCCAGGCGTCTCGCCACCACCTCGGGCGAGAATACCCGGCCGGTGCCATGACAGGTTCCGCACTCGCGGGTCATCGAGGCCCAGAGCGACGCGCGAACCCGCTGGCGGGTCATCTCCACCAGTCCGAGCTCGGACACGGCGTACGCCCGGGTCCGGGCCCGGTCGTGTCCGAGATGAGTGCGGAGTTCCTGCAGCACCCGGTCGCGATTCGCCTTGGTTTCCATGTCGATGAAATCGGCGACGATGATGCCGCCAACGTCGCGCAGGCGGATCTGCCGGGCGATCTCCCGCGCCGCTTCGACGTTGGTGCGAAGAATGGTCTTTTCCGGATCGCGCTTGCCGGTATAGCGTCCCGTGTTGACGTCGATCGAAACCAGCGCTTCGGTGGGCTGGATGATGACGTACCCGCCGCTGGGCAGATCAACCCGCGGCTTGAACAGGTCGCGGATTTCGGATTCGATCTTGAAGCGATCGAAGAGCGGCAGCCGCTCCTCGTAGAAATGCACCCGCTCGAGGAGTTCGGGGTCGATCTGCTCGAGATACTGACAGATCTCGTGGTGCAGTTCGCGCGAGTCGACCCAGAGCGCGTCGACCTTCGCCGAAAAGACGTCGCGGACCAGGCTCCGCGTGAGCGAGGCCTCGCGATGCAACAGCATGGGACGATGGCGGGCGTACGTCTGCTTGCGCTTGATCTTCTTCCAGGCGTTGATCAGCGATTGGATCTCGCGCCGGAAATGCTCCTCGGTCACGCCTTCGGCAACGGTTCGCACAATCACGCCGCCGGCGTCCTCGGGGACGACGCGCGAGACCATGTCGCGCAACTTCGCCCGCTGCTCGCGATTCTCGATCTTGCGCGAGACACCGACCCGGGTGGCGTACGGCATGTAGACCAGAAACCGGCCGGCGAGCGAAATCTGCGCGGTGACGCGGGAGCCCTTGGTCGAGATCGGCTCCTTGGTGATCTGCACCGGGAGCATCTCGCCCTTCTTCAGCCGCTCGGTAATGTCGGGAATGGCGCGACGGGCGCTGACTTCACGGCGTCCGCCGTCGCCACGACGTCGCGGCGCCGGTTCGGTTCCGTCAGCGGCTTCATCGTCGTCGTCGGTCTCGGCCTCGTCGGGCTCGTCGTCCTCAGGCTCGAGCAGGTCCGACGCATGGAGGTAGGCGCTCTTCTCCAAACCGATGTCGACGAACGCCGCCTGGATCCCACCCAGCACGGCTTCGACCCGGCCGTAATAGATGTCGCCCACACTGCGGCGCTGGTCCGGACGATCGACCAGGAGTTCGACGAGCCGATCGTCCTCGAGAATGGCGATGCGGGTTTCGCGGGGGGTACCCGATACGAGAATTTCGCGCTTCACGGCAGTCTCGGGGAGGCCTAGGCAACGATGCCGTCCGCCTCGCGCATTGAAGGGGTGCGGACCGCCGCCGCGGCGTGCGATGCAGGCCGAGCGAGAACTCCATCAGCACCAGCAGAAACCTGATGGTCCGGGGCACCGGCAGCGAGCGAATCTCGGCGGCGCCGCGTGACCCATCAGGTCCGGCTGGTTGATGGAGCTGTCGCGTCTGTGGCCGGCTCTGCGCTGTCTGGCACGTGCGGGCAGGGCGGATAACGCGGGTGGATGTCGTGGCAGCCCGACCGGACCGGCATCTGCGGCCGGTCTGGATCGCGTCCAGCGGTGTTTCTGATCGGGCGTGCATCACTAAACATATGCGGCATATCTACTTACGACAAGGACCTCGAGCCTCCGGCCGCTGCGTGCAGCGATCGATTGCATAATCGGGAACCGTAGCGCGTGAATTCGGATTCATGGATCAACCCGCGGTGCCCGATCTTGGTCGAATCATCCCTGATCGGGACGCCGTGCGAACCGCGATCGGTCGGACCCCGGAAGACTGGATAAAAGTCATGCTCAGCGGCGATACTATACCCATGCGTCGAATTCCCTCCTGGCGCCCCGCGGCCGCGTTGGCGTGTCTGGCCGCGCTCGCCTCGTGCCGCAGCGACTCATCGAATATCGCCGGCGAGCCCAGCAGGATTACTGTGGTCGCCGGCGTCGGCCAGCAGGCCGCGGTCGGCACCGGGGTCACCGTCGCGCCCACGGTGCAGGTCGTCGACGGCGCGGGGGCGCCGATTCGCGGCAAGATCATCCGCTTCAGCATCGCGTCGGGTGGCGGCACCGTTCTGGGAGACTCGACCGTTACCGATGCCAGCGGCCGCGCCACCGTCGGCGAGTGGATCATGGGCACCGTACCCGGGACCAATACGTTGCGGGCCTCCCTCGACAGCACGGCGCTTGCGGCGACGGTGAGTGCGACGGCGGTGCCGGGCGACCCGGTTGCCGTGAGGGTGTCGGGTCAAGCCAGTTTCGTCGCGCTGGTCAATCAGGCCATCCAACCATTGCCAGCGGTGCTGGTGATCGATTCGTACAGCAATCCGGTTCCCGGCGTGGCGGTGACATTCACGGTACTCCAGGGGAACGGCTCGATCACGGGGGGAATGTCAACAACGAATGGAGCGGGCATCGCCCAGATCGGTTCCTGGATCGCCGGGGCGTCATCGGGCGTCAACCAGCTGAGTGCCCGCATCAGCAGCGGAGCCTCGCTGACTTTTTCAGCACAAGCGCTCACTGCGGCCCCGAATCTCACCGCCGCATCGCCCGTGCTGCAGCAGGACGGCTTCCTCAACTTTCAGGTGACGCAGATTCCGCGAGTGCGGGTCACGGACGGGAACGGCAACATCCTGGTCGGGGTACCGGTCACCTTCAGCAACATCGCGGGCGACGGCGTCGTGACGGGTCCGCAGGGAATCTCCGACTCAAGGGGTCTCGCGTCGCCGACCGACTGGCGGCTCGGCGCGACCGGATCGAGCACAATGGCGGCGTCGACGCCGCTCGGCACAGCGCCGGTCGATTTCACCGCCAGCGGTTCCGCGGCACCGTTCCGCATCGACCTTCGCTTCATCTCCACGCCGTCCGCCGACGTTCGCGACGCGTTCGTCGCGGCGGCACGTCGGTGGATGGGCATTATTACCGCACATCTGGGGGCTGTGGCAGTCGACCTTCCTTCCGGCGCGTGCATCTCCGGGCAACCCGCCATCAACGAGAGCGTAGAGGACGTCATCATCTTCGCCGACGTCGAGCCCATCGACGGTCCAGGCGGGATCCTCGGCGCTGCGGGCCCCTGCGCGGTGCGCTCGAGTGGCACGCTCACGGCAGTCGGCAGCATGCACTTCGACTCGGCCGATCTGCAATCACTGCTCGACAATTCGCAGCTGGTGGCCACGGTCACGCACGAAATGGCCCACGTACTCGGCTTTGGTACCTCCTGGCAGGCAATGACGTCCGGCCTTGGCGGCAGCGACCCGCTCTTCCTGGGTCCGCAGACGCTGTCGGTCTGGCCGGCGGTGGCGGCCTCCCTCGGCCTCAGCGCGGGCGGTGGCGTGCCGTTGGAGGAGTGTGGCGGCGCGGGAACCCGCGACTCGCACTGGCGGGAGCGGACGACCTGCGGCAGCCTTACATCCGATTTCGGTGCTGAACTGATGACGGGGTACATCGAACCACCGGGCGTCTTCATGCCGTTGTCGCGCGTCACGCTCGCGGCGATTGCTGACCTGGGGTACTCGGTGAATCTCGACGCCGCTGATCCGTTCGCCGAAAATCTTCTGGCGGCGCCGAACATGACCCGGCAACCCACACCGATCAACGAGCAGTTGCTGAGCGCCCGCTGGCAACTGAGCCGGTTCGGAGCAGCGCGCCGGATTCGCTGAACAGGGCGCCGGTCATCGCGCCGGTGAACAGCGATCGCACTGGTTGCAGCGATCCACCGCTTCGCCGAACCATCCCAGCAGCACCCGGCGGCGACAACGCCGTCCGCCGGCGTAGGCAATCATCAAGTCCAGGCGTCGGGACGCCTCGCGGCGACGACGACGGACCCGCGCCCAATCGACCGCACCGCGATCGGGGCGCAGTTCCGCGGCGAGTCGATCCGCCGAGGCAACGATTCGCGCCGGCTGTCGGTGGCGGAGCGCCGGTTCGCGCCAGAGGCGTTCGAGCAGCCGTTCGGGCGGAAAGGTGGCGCCGAGGTGGCGGCGCGGCAGGTCGGCGTCGCGAGGATGGTGAAAGAGGACGCACCGCGCCGGAGCCTGGTCGCGGCCCGCGCGGCCTGCCTCCTGGTAGTACGACTCCGGTGTGGCGGGAATGGTCCAATGTGCCACGAGTCGCACCGACGCCTTGTCGATCCCCATCCCGAACGCGCAGGTCGCCACGATGACCGGCGCCGGTTCGTCGAGAAAGCGGTGCAGCACGGTAGCCCGTTCGTGCGCAGTCATCCCGGCATGGTATGGCGAGGCGGCGAGCCCTCGTTCGGTCAGGGTCCGTGCGATCGACTCCACCACGCTGCGCGTCGGCGCGTAGACGATCGATGCGCCGCCGGCGTTCGCCACCAGGCGCGCCAGGCGCGACAATCGTTCGTCGTGGCAGGTCACCGGCACGACGTCGAAGCGCAGGTTGGGGCGGTCGAACGAGCCGACGATTTCCCGGGCGTCGCGACCGAATCCGAGCGACCGCGCGATCTCCCGGCGCACATCGGGGGTCGCGGTGCCGGTGACGGCGATGCAGGGCGGATCGCCGAGCGCCTCGCGGGCGCGCCGCAGCGCGCGGTACGCGGGGCGGAAGTCGTGTCCCCACTCGACGATGCAGTGCGCTTCATCGACGGCGAGGCGCGCCGTGTGCGCCCCGTGCGTGCGCAGCTCCTGCGCCAGGCGCGGCAGGCGTTCGGGCGAAACGTACAGCAGCCGGATCCGGCCGCTCGCCGCATCGGCGATCCGCGCGGCCTGCTCGGACGGTTCGCAGTCGCTGTTGATCGCCGCGGCGGCAATCCCCCGCTTCGTCAACGCGGCGACCTGGTCCTGCATCAACGCGATCAGCGGCGATACGACGACGGTGAGCCGGCCGGCGGTCAGCGCCGGAATCTGGAAGCAGAGCGACTTGCCGCCGCCGGTCGGCAGCACCGCCAGCACGTCACGTCCACAGAGCACGTGGTGAATGATCCGCGCCTGGAGTGGACGGAACTCGACATGGCCGAAGGTGTCCCGGAGCAGATTGCGAGCGACGGCAAGCGGGGACGGCATACCCGCAAGTGAACAGCGGAAGCCGCCGGAGAGGTGACCGGATCAGGCGAGACCGGGCTTCGCTTACGCGGCGCACGGCGCACAGCTCACGACGCCCGGCGCCGTGCGATGAACCGCAACAGCAAGGCAACTGCCAACACGCCAATCGCCACCCAGGCGATGCGGCGGTCGTTGCGCGCGATTGCCAGGATAGCGACGCCGATCCCCAGGAGCGCTACCGCAATGCGCCAGGCGATCATCGCTTCAGGAACGCCGTGACGGCGCTGCGGAATTCGGGGGTGGCCCGCGCCAGCGCGTTGACCCGGGCGCCGAGGAGGATCCCGTCCGCGAAGGTCCGGTCGTCGAGCTCGTAGAAGAGCTCCTTGGCGAGCGCCAGCGCGTTGGGCGGTATGGCGGCGAGTTCGCGCAGGAAGTCCGTAGCGGACCCGTCGAGCTCCGCCGCGGGTACGACCCGGCTCACCAGTCCGAGCACCAGCCCTTCGCCGGCCGGGACTGTCCTGCCGGTCGCAACGAGTTCGAAGGCCCGCTTCTCGCCGGTCGCCCGGCGGAGCATCGTCATGACCATGGCGGGCACGAACCCGCGCCTGACTTCGGGATATCCGAAGTGCGCGTCGTCCGCCGCCAGCACGATGTCGCACGCCGTGGCGATACCGGCGCCGCCGGCAAGTGCCCTTCCGTGCACCACAGCCACGGCCGGCTTCGGAAGTCGTCGCAACGCCAGGAAGATTTCGCCCAAGGCGAGCGCGTCGCGCTCGTTGTCGGCGATGTCGCGATCGCCGGACGCCAGCAATTCGTCGAGATCGGCTCCGGCGCAGAAATCCCGGCCGGCGCCGCGAACCGCGACGACGCGCACCTCGCGATCCAGTTCGGCGCGGGCCAGCGCCTGCAGCAGCGCGCCGACCATCGCGCGGTTCAAGGCATTGCGCTTCTCGGGACGATTGAGCGTCAGGGTCAGCACGCCGGCCTCTGCCGTGACGAGCAGCGGCTCAGCCATCGCGGGTCTTCCAGCGCTCGGCCACGTCGGCCGGAACCGCGATCTCCATCCGCAGCAGCGCGGTGGACAAGACCTTGCCCTGGGCGTCGGTCTTCAGCGACATCGTGCCGCCGCCGTCGAGCGCGCCGTGCAGCAGAAAATTGAGGGCATGAAGATTGGGGAGTTCGTAACGCTCGACGCCCGACACCATGCCGGCAAAATGCCGCGCCACGCGCGCTACGGTGACTTCCCGCACCAGCAGCGGATAGAGTTCGGGTGCCAGCGCAATGAGGCCGACGTTGGCGGTGTCGCCCTTGTCGCCGGAGCGCGCGTGCGCCAGATGGCGCAACTGGACGCGGGTCTTCGCCATCAGATCATCTCGACGTGAACGTCCGGTTCGATCCGGTCGCGCGCCACAAGCGCCGGCCAGTAGGCGATGATTTCCTCGACCTGGGGCCGGCCGCCGGCGAAACCGGTCACGCTGGGCGGACCGGTCAGGACCAGCGGCGCGATCTCCCGGGTGAATCGCTCGACTGGAGCACGGTCGCGGGCGCGTACCCCGACCCGCAACGTGACCTCCGCCAGGTCGTCGCACGGCGGACCGGCCAGCCGGCCGTGGGTGGCGTCGACGCCGACGAGTTCGGTAAGGATCTGCTCGAAATCGAGACCCAGTGCCGTGAGCCGGCGGCGAAGGATGCGGTCGGCCGCGCGGGCCTTGTCGACCGCGTCGGGCCATGCGTACACCAGCGTGCCGACTGCCTTGTATCCGTAGAACCACGCGATTGACACCTTGAGCGTCGGCGTTTTCGCGCGGCCGCGCACGCCGGAGACGCGCACCCGGTCGCGGCCATCTTTCGCCAGCCGGATGGAAGTGACGTCCGCGATGCCGTCGGGCGTGATGTACGCGGCGGGATCGCCCATTTCATACACCAGCTGTTCGGTCACCGACGCGATGGTGACGACGCCACCCGTACCCGGATGCTTGGTCACGACGAATTCGCCGTCGGGCTCCGCCTCGATGATCGGAAACCCCACGTCCTCGAGGCGAGGAACCCGTCGCCAGTTCCGGAGCAGATTCCCCCCCGAGCTCTGCGCACCGCACTCGATGATGTGACCCGCGACCGTGCCGGCCGCGATCCGGTCCCAGTCGTCGAGTCGCCAGCCGAACTCGTGCACCAGTGGCGCGAGAGTCAGCCCGGTGTCGGTGACGCGACCGGTGATCACCACGTTGGCGCCGCGCCCGAGCGCGTCGACCACCGGTGCCACGCCGAGATACGCGTTGGCCGAGCGCACCTGGGACCGGACGTCGCTCAATGGCTCGCCGGTATCCATGTTCGCGAGCGGCTCACCGCCCGCGATGAACGTGTCGAGCCGGTCGAACAGATCGTCGCCGGTCACCAACCCGATCCGGATGCGATCGCCCAGTCCCAGACGGGTCGCCACGTCACGCAGCGCCACGGCGCACGCGCGCGGGTTGACGCCGCCGGCATTGGAAATCACCCGCACGCCGCGATCGGCGATGTCGGGAAGGATCCGCTCCATCTGCCCGACGAAATCGCGCGCGAAGCCGGCGTTCGGGTCGCGGCTACGCTGCTTCTGCATGATCGACATGGTGACTTCGGCAAGGTAGTCGAGCACCAGGTAGTCGATCGGACCGCCGCGCACCTGGCGGACCGGTGCCTCCAGCCAGTCGCCCCAGAAGCCCTGCCCCGCCGCGACGCGCACCGGGCCCGAACGCCCGGACGTCACGGCCCCGCGTCCGGGACAGTCATCTCCCGCGTCCAGATCTGCTCGGGGCCTTCGAGTGCCACGACGGTGATCAGGGGCAGGAACCCGGCGGGAAAGGCGATCGCCATCGCTCCCGGGGTGAATCGCTCCTCGCGAATGCCGCCGGCAGCCACCGGCTTGAACGGAGAGCCGCCGGCGTCGAGAGAATACGGCGTCTGTACGTAGAAGCGGACGTCGAGGTCGAGCGTCCACGGCTGGCGGTCCGATGGATCGGCGAATCCGGGCGAAAGCAGCACGACCATCGTGTCGCCGCGAACGCTGTCGGGGAGTTCCGGCTCGGCCCTGCTGATCGCGTAGTTGATCGGGCTGGCATTGAATTCGAGTCCATGGCGATCGAGGAACGAGACGCCGAAATCGGTGAATCGGGACCAGGCCTCTTTCGGCATGTGCGTATCCACCACGACGCGATCCGCCCAGGACGGTACCGGAATCGCGATCCGCACCGGTGCGTCGCCGGCCTGCGAGACGTGATACTGGCGTGCGGCGCCGATCAGCCCGGCGCGAAGCCGGACCGAAAGCGTGCCTGCTGCCAGGTTGCGGGCGGTAACACGCAGCGTGTCGCGCGCGAAAGCGGCGCCGAGACGGAGCGTGGCCGGACGCACGGTGATCTTCGCGGCGGATGGCGCCAGCGGCGATCCCACCAGGTCGAGTTCGTAGAGTCCGGCGACGGCATCCTCGGCGCCGACGTCGAATACGCCGGCGCCCTCACCGAATCCGCCGCTGATGGCCGCGCCTCCCCGGAAGGGCATTCCGCCCGGCTCGGCAAGTGATCCCGTGATGTGCTCGGTGGCGGATGCCGAGGCAACTTCGATCTGGAAACCACGGCCGGTATCCGACGACACGAAGAATCTGGCCACGCCGCCCGGCGGCACCTGCGCGGCCGTCGACGCATTGTTGCCGGTGACCGCCATCTCATTGCGCAGCACGACCGGAATCACGGCCAGCGGACCGGCAGCGGCATCGGGACCGTCAACCCGAACGCTGCCGACGGCAGTCGACGTGGCCTTCCCCGCCGCCACGGCGATGGTGAATTCGCCGCGCCCGCCGGTGACGGCGATCGTTTCGGGAATGGTGATCCACGGATCGTCGGTGTGCAGATGCAGGAGCAACGGCGCCGTGCCGTCGAGCCGGTGCACGACCACGTGTGCCGCCATCGGACGCGAACTGGAGGCATCTCCGGTGAGCAGCACGCCGGCGCGCCCGATTACGGCGCCGATGTCGATGCTCAGCTCGGGAAGCCGGTGCGCGCCGCTGAGCCACGTCAACGCGGCGGTGAGATCGGGGATTCCGGCGCCGGCGTCGTCCGCTGAGGCATTGGGCGGCCGGCGCGCCGCAATGCGCAGCGCCTGGCGGATCAGCGTCGCGTTCGGCGATGCATCCGGCGGCAACGCCGACAGCAGCCGCGCTGCCAGCCCGGCTGCGTACGGTGACGCCATGCTGGTGCCGGTCTCTTCTTCGTCTCCCGCGGCGAAGTTCGGAACCGACGAATACGCCGCGCCGGGCACCACGAGATCAGGCGCCGCGATTTCGCCGCCTCGACTGGAGAATGGCGCCACGGGTTCGGCAATCGACGTACCGGGCGGCACGCCGAAGAACGCCGGCGGAATAGTCGCTCCCACCGAAATCACCCGCGCCGCACTGCCCGGAAAGCCGATCGTCGACAGCGCCGGCCCGTCATTGCCTGCCGCCACGGTCATCACCACATCGGGGTGCCGTACCAGGATCGAATCGATGAGGACGTCGATGCGCGCGGTGCCATCGATCTCGTTCCCGACGCCGAACGACAGATTGACGACCAGCCGCATGTGCCGATCGGCAGCGAAACGAATGGCATAGTCGAGTGCTCTGACCATCGATCCGGTCACCGTGACGCCGCCATGGGCGTCGTTGGCAATCTTGAGACCGATGAGGCGGGCGCCCGGCGCGACACCGTCGAATCCGGGCACCGCGTAGAGATCGTGGCCCGCCGCAATGCCGGCGACGTGGGTGCCGTGGCTGCTGGTGTCAAAGAAGAGGTCGAGCACCGGCGCACCGGCCGAGTCGGCGAAGTTGGCGGCGATGTCGACCGGGCGCAGGCCGTCCGGCGCCACCCAACCGAACGTCTCCCGCGCCACGGCGAAGTCGTGCACCGGCCGATCGTCCGCCAGAGTCCCGTTGCCCTGCGTGTCGGCGAAGAGCGCCCAGCCCGACGGCGTCCGCACCACGACTACGACGAGTGAATCGCCCACCCGGTTGTTGCCGTTGAGATCGGCCGCCGGCGCTTCGCCAAGGCGCCGTTCGTCGAGCACGCCTCCCAGGATGGCGCCGCCTGCCGCCTGCGCCGCGACACGGGCGGCGCCAACCAGGCGCTGCCCGGCGACCAGCAGGGTGTCGCCGCGACGCTCCACCGGCGAGAGCGAAATCCGGCCTTCACCGGAGAAATCGCGCAGATCGAGTACCTTCGGCGCACCGTCGGTGGTGGAATCGAGACCGGGAATTCCCGGATCGATGCCGCTGTCGAGAATGGCGATCAGCACGCCGCGGCCGTCGGCCGTCGGATGTGCAGCCGCAAACGCCGGCACGCCCGCGGACGACAACGACATCAGCCCGCGCCGGAACGCCACGGCAGCGGAATCGTGGCGGCTGGGGGCGATCGCCTGCGCCGCCGCGCCGCGCCATGCGAGCACGGCGAGCAGCGCCGCCAGCACGGCGCGCCTCATGCCAACCCCGCCGGCAGCACGAACGGGCCCAGGTGCGCACCGGTATGATGATCCACGACGCGAAACAGGAATGCCAGCACGGCTCGGGTCTCCTCGGGAATCACGATCGCATCGACAAAGCCGCGGGCCGCGGCGTACCGTGCGTCGAGCTGCTTCTCGTACTCGGTCCGCATCGTCTCAATCGATTGCCGGGTCGCCGGGTCGAGTTCGCGATGCTCCTCTTCGGCGCGCTCGATCGCGGTGCCGTGGGCCGCCATGATCGCCGACTCGCCCTCCATCACGGCCATCCGTCCCGTCGGCCATGACAGAATGAAATCCGGGTCGAATCCCTGGCCCGCCATGGCGTAATAGCCAGCACCGGAAGCGTGATTGACGGTGAGCACCAGCTTCGGCACGGTCGCGGTCGCCATCGCCTCGACGAAGTGCGCTCCCGCGCGGATGATGCCTTCCTGTTCGGCTTCGGGACCGACCATGAAGCCACTGACATCCTGCACGAACAGCAACGGAATGCGCTCGCGGTTGGCGGTCTCAATGAAGTACGCGGCCTTCTCGGCGGATTCCGCGTAGACGATCCCGCCGAAGCGTGGCTTGCCGCCGCCCGCCGGCTTGACCAGACCGCGTTGATTGGCGATCACCGCGACCGTGCGTCCCGCCAGTCGGGCATGGGCGCAGATCATCTCGGCGGCGCGATCGGGCTGGAACTCGTCGAGGGTTCCGGCGTCGAGCAACGCGGCGAGCAGGCGTCGTGCGTCGTACGAGAGGCGATGGTCGTGCGGCAGCAGTTTGTACAGCTCGCTCGCGGCCACGTCCGGCTCGGCCACGGGCCCCGATTCCGGCTCGCGCTGCGCGGGCAGCCGCCCGACGTATTGCCGTACGCGGTCGATGCACGTCGCATCATCGGGCGCACGATAATGTGCCACACCGCTCACAACGGTGTGCGTCACGGCACCGCCGAGCGATTCGGCGTCGACGGTCTGGCCGGTGGCGCCCTTGACGAGGTTGGGACCGCCGAGCCCCATGAACGAGGTACCCTCGACCATGAAGATCACATCCGACAGAGCCGGGAGATAGGCGCCACCAGCGATGCAGCTTCCCATCACCGCAGCGATCTGCGGGACGTGCAGGTACCGGCGCATCAGCGAGTTGTAGTAGAAGATCCGCGCCGCACCGTATTGTCCGGGGAAGACGCCTTCCTGGTACGGCAGGTTCACGCCGGCGGAATCGACCAGATAGACAATCGGAATCCGCTCGCGCATGGCGATTTCCTGCGCGCGCAGGATCTTGGTGATCGTTTCGGGCCACCAGGCGCCGGCCTTGACCGTGGAGTCGTTGGCGACGACGACAACGTCGCGGCCGCCGACCACGCCGACGCCGGTGATGACACCCGCCGCCGGAGCTTCGCCGTCGTAACGGTCCCAGGCGACCAGCAGTCCGACTTCGAACCACGGTGTGTCGGGATCGAGCAGGCGTTGCACGCGTTCGCGCGGCGCCAGTTGCCCTTTGGCGTGCATGCGATCGACCCGCCGGGTACCGCCGCCCTGCCGCAGGCGATCGGCAAGCGCGAGATATTCATCAGTCATCTCGCGCAGCCGCGATAGACGCGCCGACGCCTCCGCAGTCGCGGCTGTCGTGCCGCCGGACGATTTTCGCGCCGGCCGCGTCATTCAGTCCCGAACGTTGGCACGCGCCCAATCCTGCACATACGCGATGAGGTCGCGCGTCGGCGTCCCGGGCCCGAAGAGACGTCCGACACCCTGGGCATGGAGCGCATCCATGTCTTCCTTGGGGATGATGCCGCCGCCGGTGAGGAGGATGTCGCCCCGCCCCTCGTCGACCAGCAGTTGGCGAACCCGCGGAAAGAGCGTCATGTGCGCGCCAGACAGAATCGACAACCCGACCACGTCGACGTCCTCCTGCACCGCGGCGGAGGCGATCATCTCCGGCGTCTGGTGCAGGCCGGTGTAGATGACTTCCATCCCGGCGTCGCGCATGGCGGCGGCGACGACCTTGGCACCCCGGTCGTGTCCGTCGAGGCCCGGTTTGGCGACCAGCACCCGGATCGGCCGGGTCAGGCTCGGAGTTTCGGTGGCGACCATCATGCGTCCACTCCTGTCATTTGAACCGCAGCAGTCCGGCGAGGCCGTCGATTTCGTCGGCGTGGGGCAGATCGTAGACGACGTCGAGCGCCACCCGCTGGCGCAACGCCTCTTCGATGGCGTCGTCCACCACATCCAGCGTAGGGACCACCTCGCCGTCTTCGCGCAGCTCGCGCGCCAGGATGGACATCCGTCCCGTGCGCAGCGAACGGAATCCGGGGACGACCGTGTCACCGCGCACCAGGAGCGTGCGGATCTTCCCGTTGGCGAGCGCGCCGAGCGTGTCGCGCACGCCGTTCACCGCCCATCCTGTCGCCAGGCCTTCAGCGAGTTCCTCGATGTGACGCGCCTCGGAACTCCGGGCGTGTTCAGCGTGCACCGCCATGGTGACACGGTGCACTTCGGCCGGCGTGGCATCGTGCGACGCGAGTCGCGCCACGCCGATGAGGCGCTCCGCGAGATACCGGTGCAGAAATGGCTCGAGCGTTGCCGCGTCGTTGCCCGCCGCCACGATCACGATCTGATGGCCGGGCGAGCGCCGATCGAGGTCGAAGAGCGCGCGAGCCACTCGCTCAAGGTGCCGCCGGCGTTCGTCGCGGATCCGGTTATGGAACGCATGCTCGCCGGTCGCATCGCTGCGCGCGCCGGCCGCGTGATAGCGCATGGCGCGGGTGACGGTCGAAACCACCTTTTCGACGACGCGGGCGCCGTACGCGGTGACTTCCCAGATCAGCGCGCTGGTCCGGTCGAGCGACACGGTGAAGATGCGGCCGAATTCGGCTTCACTCGCCGCCAGCTCACGGACCAGCGGGGTCCGGTCCACGACCAGGCGCGAGCGATGCACCCGGGGCAGCGGACGCACGTCGAACAGCCGGCGCGGCGTGGAGGCGAAGATGGCGACGCCCTCCGCCTCGGGGAGCAGCGAGGGATCTTCGAGCCGGTGGAGTACCCGGTCGAGATCGCCGCGGATCACCTCCTGGTGCGTCTTGTCCCATCCCATCGACGGCAGCGCGTACTGCAACTGCCGGACACGATTCTTCGCCTTGGTGAGATACTTGCGTCGAACCCGGTCGCGCGGTTCCAGCTTGAGATAGCAGGTCACCACCGGCTCGTTGCCCGGCTTCATGGTCATCAATTCGCCCGCGGGCATCGATCGCCGGGCTTTGGCCATCGCGTCGTCCTCGCTCGTGTGCTAGAAGAACACCGGCTCGCGATACGCGCCCCAGACTTCCTCGAGCACGTGCCGGATTTCGTACAGGGTACAGTACGCGCGGGCGCAGTCGAGCATCGCCGGGATCACGTTGCGCTGTTCCCGCGCCGCGGCGCCGAGCTCGTGCAGGCGTGACGCCACCACGGCGGCATCGCGACGGCTTCGCATGGCTGCCATCCGGCGCCGTTGTTCGCGCTCCGCCGTTTCATCGATGCGCAGCACCTCGATCGGCGGCTCATCGTCTTCCAGGAACGCGTTGACGCCGACGATGGAACGCCGGCCGCCCTCGACCTCGGCCTGAAAGCGCGCCGCGGATCGCGCGATCTCGCGCTGAAACCATCCCGCCTCGATTGCCGCGACCGTTCCTCCGCGCGTCTCGACCTCGGCGAAGATCGCCTCGGCGTCGGCTTCGAGCTGA
>JBOHRZ010000012.1:0-17619 GCA_050732975.1 Gemmatimonadales bacterium | reverse complement strand
GCCTCCGCTCGGGATGACAAATGGTAGCGAACAGCAGATCCCTCCGCTTCGCAGCCGCTACGCGGCTGCTCCGGTCGGGATGACAACCCGCGCGCCGCCTTCGCTCGGGATGACAGGCGGTTATCCGCTGCGTGCGCTCCGGATGACAACCGCCCTACCCCTCCAGCATCGGCATATCCACGCCACGCTCACGCGCCACCGCGATCGCCTTGTCGTACCCGGCGTCGGCGTGACGAACCACGCCGAGCGCGGGGTCGTTGGTGAGGCACAACGCGAGGCGGCGATCGGCTTCCGTTGAGCCGTCAGCGACCGCGACCAGTCCCGCGTGCTGCGAGTAGCCCATCCCCACGCCGCCGCCGTGATGGAACGAGGTCCACGCGGCACCACTCGCGGTACCTACCGCGAAGTTGAGCAGCGCCCAGTCGCTCACGGCATCGCTGGTGTCTTTCATCGCTTCGGTCTCGCGATACGGTGACGCGACCGATCCGGCGTCGAGGTGGTCGCGCCCGATGACGATTGGCGCCTTGAGCCGCCCGTCGCGCACCATCTCGTTGAACAGCAGTCCCGCCTTGTCGCGCTGGCCGAGCCCCAGCCAGCAGATCCGCGCCGGCAATCCCTGGAACTGGATTCGCTCGCCCGCCCAGCCGAGCCACTGCTGCATCCGGCGGTCGTCGGGGAAGAGCTTGAGCAGCGCCTTGTCGGTCGCCGCGATGTCGGCCGGGTCGCCCGAGAGCGCCACCCAGCGGAACGGGCCGCGCCCCTCGCAGAACGAATCGCGAATGAACGCCGGCACGAATCCCGGGTAATCAAACGCGTTCTTCAATCCGCCGAGCTGCGCCTGGGCGCGGAGATTGTTGCCGTAATCGAAGGCGATGGCGCCACGGCGCTGCATCTCGAGGATGGTTTCGACGTGGGTGACCATCACCGCGCGTACCCGATTGAGATATTCGTCCGGCTGTTTGCTGCGCAGCTCGTTGATGTCCTCGTCGGGCTTGGCCGGCGGGATGTAACCCCACATCGGATCATGGGCCGAGGTCTGATCGGTGACGAGTTGCGGCGTGAAATTCTGCTTCACCATCTGCGGCACGACTTCCGCTGCATTGCCGAGCAGGCCGATCGAAAGCGCCTTCCGCTCCTTTGCCGCTTGCTGCGCCTGCCTGATTGCCGCGTCGAGCGACGGCGCCACGATATCGAGATACCTGGTCTCCAGCCGCCGCTCGATCCGGTGCGCGTCGATCTCGATGCAGATGCTCACCCCGCCGGCGAGCGCGATCGCCAGCGGTTGCGCGCCGCCCATGCCGCCAAGCCCCGCGGTGACGGTGATCGTCCCGGCGAGCGATCCGTTGAAGTGCTTCTCCGCCGCGGCGGCGAAAGTCTCGTATGTGCCTTGCAGAATCCCCTGAGTCCCGATGTAGATCCACGACCCGGCCGTCATCTGGCCGTACATCATCAGGCCGAGCTTGTCGAGACGGTCGAACTCCTCCCAGGTGGCCCACTTCGGTACCAGGTTGGAATTGGCGAGGATCACCCTCGGCGCCATCTCGTGAGTCCGCATCACGGCGACCGGCTTGCCGCTCTGGATCAGCAGTGTCTCATCGTTTTTCAATCGGTCGAGCGTGGCAATGATGGCGTGATAGGCGTCCCAGTTGCGCGCCGCTTTCCCGCGTCCGCCGTACACGATCAGTTCTTCCGGCTTCTCGGCGACGTCGGGGTCGAGGTTGTTCATCAGCATCCGCTTGGCCGCTTCCTGAATCCAGCCGGGAGCAGTGCGGACATTGCCGTGTGGGGCGTGAGGCATGAGAGCCGAGAGAAGAGAGAGGAGAGAAGATAGAAGATCGGCCCGTCAGGATGCGAGGGATGAGGTAGGTTTCGTGGTGACTCGGGCATTCCGGAGGGACCATGACTGACACCACTACCCGCGAAATGCTTGCTCGCGCCCTCGCGTGGCACGACGCCCACGCCGACTTCGACGGCGCGGTGAAGGGCATTCCCGCCAGGGACCGCGGGACGGTGCCGCCGGGGGTGCCGTACAGCGCTTGGCAGCTTGTGGAGCACCTGCGCATTGCCCAGCACGACATCCTCGAGTTCTGCGTCGCCGATGAATACCACGAACGGCAGTGGCCGGACGACTACTGGCCGAAGACGCCGGGGCCGCCGAGCGATGCCGCATGGGAACGAAGCCTTGCGGCGGTGCGCAAGGATTGCGACGGGCTGCAGAAGCTGGCGCTGGATGCGTCGATCGATCTCGACGCAAAGGTTCCCAACGGGAACGGTCAGACCTGGCTGCGGGAACTGCTCCTGGCGATCGACCACAATGCCTACCATGTGGGACAACTGGTGCTGGTGCGGCGGCTGCTCGGCGATTGGGGCGGATGAGCAAGCAGTTGCCCGTCGCGCTGTCGGCAGGTAAACTTCCCGAAATCCTTAGTTGGGAACGGGAATGCGCCATTCATCACTTCGAGTCGTGCTTGCGGTGCTGGCGGTAGCGGGCTGCAGCAGCGGCAGCACCGATACCGGCGACGGCGGCGGAACCCAGCACAGTTGCGTGGTGCATTTCACCGGTGGACCGATCGGCGATCCGGCGGTGGACTGCGCGCCGATCGTGACAGTCTCCTCGACGTCAAACAATTCGGGCGTCGGGATCTCCGCCGGCGCCTACTCCTTCCAGTTCACGATGGAAGACGCCGCCCATATCAGCACCGGCGATTTCAACAACCTGCAGCCTGGTGTGACGGCGAGCCTGTTCATCGTGAACGGCACGGACAACTACTACATGAATACCGGCAACGGGAGCCAGATCGGCTCGTTCACCCTGCACATCACCTCGCTCACCTCGGCCGGCGGCGACGCGTACTACCCCAACGGCTCGCTCGACGCGACGGTCCCGGCGGACACCAGCTCGGGAGCCAGCGGGACGATCACGGTGCACGCGGTGTTCAGCGGGTACTGATCCGCCGCAGGGCGGGGATTGCCGTCAGCCGACCTTGACCTGATGCCGCTCGAAGTAGTCGTCGACCGCCTTTGCACTGGCTCCGGCAATCGCGACATAGCCGTCGGGTCGGATCAGATAAGCGGTATTCGGCGCCAGGTGATTCCGCGCCATGGTTTCGTTCCACTTGAACGTATTGACGCAAATCCCGTGGCGCCCGGCCGCTTCGGCCAGCCCGCTCGGTACTTGGCCGTAGACATGAATCTGCCAGTCCAGCGAGCTGAGCGGGGCGAAGTTGTCGACCCCGGGCGTGGCCGCCCAGGGCAGGCGGTCGCCGCCATGGACCGATCCGGCGCGTCCCTCGCTCCAGTCGCTGTGCCGATAGTCGAGCAGCGTCTGCGACACGGTGCGGAACATGAACCGACGCACCGCTCTTCGCTGCAGCAGCCACGGTACCAGGGTGGGAATGATGTAGAAGCGCATCAACCGCGCGATCGGCCCGTTCCGGGTGGTAAAGACGAAGACCTGGTCGGTGGTCTTGACCAGCCGCCGCGCGAACCGAATCCGCTCCGGTTCGTACCTGTCGAGGAGATCGGGCGCTGCCCGCCCCTGCACCACCGCGGCGAATTTCCAGGCCAGATTGACCGCATCGCCGATGCCGGTGTTCATCCCCTGGCCGCCCACCGGCGAGTGGATGTGCGCGGCGTCACCGGCGAGGAAGACCCGGCCGGTGCGGAAGTGCTCCACCACCCGGTGATGCACGTGATATGTCGAGAACCAGTTGACCTTGTGCACCGTGATGCCGAGGCGCTTCATCGCGCGGGTACTGACGTCGTCCCACGTCGGTTCGGTTCCACGCGCGATGGCCGCCTCGGCGATGGTTCCGACCAGCCGGACCTTTTCCTCGCCCTGGAGCGGAAAGACCGCGAGAAAGTCCGAGTCATCGAGGGCGACGTGGAGTTCATGATTGGTGATCGGTCCTGATGCGCGAACGTCGGCCACATAGTAGATGTGTTGATAGGTGCCGCCGGGAAAGCGGAGGCCGAGTTCCTCGCGAATGGGTGAGCTGGCGCCGTCGCAGCCCGCGAGCCAGGCCACGGTGCAGGTTTCGTCACGGCCATCCGGCACACGCAGGCGGGCTTCGACCCGGTCGCCGTGATCGATGAAACCGGTGAGCTCGGTCCGCCGCTCGACGTGCACTCCGGTGCGTTCGAGATGCTCGATCAGGAGACGCTCGTGCTCTTCCTGCGGCAGGATCAACAGATACGGATACGGGCTGAGTCCCTCGCCGACGTCACCGAACGCCGCCCGCCCGGCGTGCTTGCCGCGGGCCCAGAGGTTGATGGCGGCAAACGGGAGGCCTCGCCGGACAGCGTCGTCCGCCAGACCGAGTTGCCGATAGAATTCCAGGGTGCGGGCTTGCACGGCGAGCGCCCGCGATGTCGTTCCCGGTTCCGCGGTCTTGTCGATGATGCGCACCGCGACCCCGCGCCTGGCGAGCCACAATGCCAGGACCAGGCCGGTCGGGCCGGCGCCGACCACGAGGACCTCAGCGTTCATGTCGTGTGTCTTCGCCATGACTAGGTTCCAGTCAGATGATCACTTCAACGAGCTGCCCGTGTTCACATTGACCCTGTCCGACTATGTGGCTGCGCGCGAGCGCATCGCGCTGCACATCAAGCGGACGCCCATGCTCACGTCCCGCCAGCTCTCGGAGCTGACCGGTTTCGACATCCGACTCAAGGCCGAGTGCTTCCAGCGGGTCGGATCGTACAAGATCCGCGGTCCGCTCAACAAGTTCGCCCAGATGAGCGACGAAGAGAAGCGCCGCGGTGTGGTCTGTTCATCGGCGGGCAACCATGCCCAGGGAGTCGCCCTCGCGGCGAAGATCCATGGCATGCGCGCGGTGGTCTGCATGGCGACCAACGCCACGCCGTCGAAGATCGCCGCCACCAAGGGCTACGGCGCCGAAGTGGTATTGCACGGCAGCATCTGGGACGAAGCCAACGAGAAGGCCAAGGAACTGGTGCGGAGCGAAGGACTCACGTATGTGCACCCGTTCGACGACGAGCAGCTGATCGCCGGCCAGGGGACGCTTGGTCTGGAGATCGTGCAGGACTGGCCCGAGGTCGACGCAGTGGTGGTACCGATCGGCGGCGGAGGGCTGATCAGCGGCGTGTCGATGGCGGTCAAGGCGCACAATCCGGAGGCCAAGGTGTTCGGCGTCGAGTCGTCCGACGGTCCCGCGATGCAGCGCAGCGTGGCCGCCGGCAAACTCGAGACGATCGAGTGCAACACGATTATCGACGGACTCCGGGTCCGCCGGGTCGGCGAACTCAATTTCAGCGTGGTGCGGCGTTTCGTCGACCAGGTCGTGGCACTCCCCGACCGCGACATCTTCGACGCGATGATCTGGGTGATGGAGCGCTGCAAGTTGATGATCGAGGGTGCGGCGGCCGCCCCGGTTGCGGCGTTGATGCACGGTCTGATCCCGATGCCTCCGGGCTCGAAGGTTGCCGTGGTGCTGAGCGGCGGCAACATCAATCTCGATCGACTGCGCGGGCTGAAATGGAATTGAACGGCTCATCCTCTGGCACGGAGTAGCGACGACATGACGACGCAGAGAGTCCGCTCCCTCCTCGCAATGCTGATCATGGCACTCGCCGGTGTGGCAAGGATCTCGGCGCAGGGGGCGCAGGGGGCGCCGGCAGCGCCTGCGGTGGAAACCGGCCCCGGCGGCTGGATCAAGGAATTCGGCACCATGTGGACCTTCGACGCGCCGCCGCTGGCGTACTGGAAGGGGCGGTACGGCTTCGAACCGACCCAGGCGTGGCTCGACAATGCCCGCCTTGCGGCCGTGCGGATCCCGGGGTGTTCGGCGTCGTTCGTCTCCGACAAGGGGTTGGTGATGACCAACCATCACTGCGCCCGCGCCTGTATCGCCGCCGTCTCGCCGGCCGACACCAATTACTTGGATGCCGGGTTCGTCGCGAGTTCCGCGAGCGCCGAGAAGAAGTGCCCGATGGTGTACGCCGACCAACTGGTGTCGATGGAGGATGTCACGGCGAAGATCCGCTCGGCAGTCACCGCGGCGAAACAGGCCGACCAGGTGGCGCAGCGCGACAAGGCGATCAACGGACTGCAGACCTCCTGCGAGGCGGAAACGCGCCTTGTATGCGAGGTGGTGACCTTCTATCAGGGCGGCAAGTATTCGCTGTACCGCTATCACCGATACACCGACGTCCGGCTGGTCATGGCGCCGGAAGCGACCGTCTCGTTCTTCGGCGGCGACCCCGACAACTTCACCTACCCGCGGTTCGACATCGATGTCAGCCTGTTCCGGGTCTACGAGAACAACGCTCCCATGCACGCGGACCACTATCTGCGATGGAATTCGGCCGGACCCGGCGACGGTGATCTCACCTTCGTGGTCGGCAACCCCGGAAGCACCGGCCGGCTGCTCACCGTGGCGCAGATGGAGTATTTGCGCGACGTGAGCTACCCGCAGGCGCTCGCCGGATACAAGAACCAGATTGCGGTGTACCAGGAGCTCTCCGGCCGGAGCGAAGCCAACAAGCGCAGATACGAGAACACGATTTTCGGGCTGCAGAATTCACAGAAGGCCATAAACGGATATCAGGCCGGTCTGCTCGACCCGACGATCATGGCCCGCAAGGCAGCCTTCGAGAAGGATTTCCGGGCACGGATCACGGCGAAGCCCGACCTCGCCAGCAAGTACGGAAAGGCGTGGGGTGCGATCGCCGCCGCAGAAACCGAATTGAAGTCGTTCGCCGTGCCGCAACAGTACGCCGGATTCGGCGGCGGATCGAACCTGCTCGGCATCGCCGGTGCGATCGTCCGGGTAACCGAGCAGGAGAAGCTTCCGGATTCGCTTCGCCTGGCGGCGTACCAGGGGAGCGGGATCGACCGGCTCAAGGCGCAGCTTGCCGCCGATTTCCCGATCGATCCGGACGCCGAGAAGCTGCTGATCGCGGCGCAGTTCAAGGCCGCGCAGGAGAATCTACCGGCCGGCGATCCGTTTCTCGCGGCGGCGCTCGGCGGCAAGTCGCCGGAGGATGCAGCCGCGGCGCTGGTCGACGGAACGAAGGTCGCCACGGCCGCCGATCGGAAGGCGCTGGTCGACGGCGGGGCGGCGGCGATGGCCGTGAGCAGCGATCCGCTGATCGTCTTCGCGAGAAAGGTGAACCCCCGCGCCGTGGGATACGCGATGCGGGCGCAGCGGCTCAACGCAACGATCAGCGCCAACGCCGAACTGATCGGGCAGGCGATCTTCGCGGCGTACGGCCAGAGCCTGCCGCCCGATGCCACCTTTACGTTGCGGATCAGCGACGGGGTGGTGAAAGGTTATCCGTATAACGGCACACTCGCGCCGTACAAGACGTCGTTCTTCGACATGTTCGGCCACAGCGCCGACTTCGGCGACAAGCCGCCGTTCGACCTGCCAGCGCGCTGGGAGGCGGCGCGGGGCACGGTCGACATGTCGACCCCGCTCGATTTCGTGACCACCGCCGACATCATCGGCGGCAACTCGGGAAGCCCGGTGATCAATCGCAACGGCGAGGTGGTGGGGTTGATCTTCGACGGCAACATCGAGATGCTGCCGAACCGGTTCATCTACACCGACGAGGTGTCGCGTTCGGTGGCGGTGGCTACCTCGGCGATCGTCGAGGCACTGCGCAAGGTCTACGGCGCGGCGCGGCTCGCCGACGAGCTCGAATCCGCGGGAGTTCACCATTGACGGACGGGGGCGCCTCAGCGACGGGAAGGATGCCAGGATGAAGTTCGTGATGATGCTCGCGGCCGGCATGGTCGCGACAGCCGGGGCGCAGACACCGACGTTCGAGCGCGTCTATCCGCTGCGGCCGACCGAGGGCGTCTTCGCCTATTCGCGCGTCTCACCCGACGGCCGCTATCTCGCCTACGCATCGATCGCGCGCGACCCGGGCAGGACGGCCGGCGTGCCGATGACCGCCAACGTCGTCGATCTGCAGAAGAGGCAACTGCTGTTCGTCGAGCGTGGGCTGGATCCGTACTGGTCGCCCGACGGCGACCGGATCATCTACGCCAGCACCGCGACCAACACGGTGAGCATCCGGCACCAGTCGACGGGGCAGATCACCCGCAACGTCGCGCCGATGGGACTCGGCGACTATTACAGTTGGGGAACGCGCGACGGGAAGAGCCTGGTTCTCACCATCCTGAGCAACTACTACTATCTCGACGGCGACAAGGAAATCCTCCCGGCCGGCAAGGTACCGCCATGCCCGGGGATCGGCGTCGGCGACCGTCCGCTGCTGTCGCACGACGGGACGAAGATCACCACCTTCGTCGGCGGCACGGTCGTGGTGCGCTCGCTCACCGATTGCAGCTACATCTTCGACACCGGCTTGCAGGGAGCCAAGGCCGACTTCTCGTGGGACGGGCGCTATATCGCCTTCCACGTGCCACGGGCCCCGCTGGACAGCAGTTACGACATCGTGGTTGTCGACCTGCACGACAAGACCGTGCGCAACATCACCGCGTCGCTCCCCGGTTCGAGTTTCTTTCCCAACTGGACGCGTGACGGGCGGCTGTCATTCCGGTACGACGGCGACGACTATCGCGGCTTCATGTTCGCGAGCAACGTGCTGGACGTGCCGCCGCAACCGCTCTCGGCGATGCAGCATCTGCCCGCGCACCGCACCTGGGCCGACATCTTCCCTGAAACGCCGCGGCCGAAGAACCGCTATGCCATGGTGCTGATCTGGGCGACATGGAGCGCGCATTCGCCGGTGGCGCTGTTCGACCTGCAGGCCGCCCTCAAGGCGTGGCAGGGCAACGGGACCGACATCGCGGTGACCACCGCGACCGATCCCGCCAGCAAGCTCGACGACATCAATCTGCTGATTGCGCAGAACAAGATCTCGCTGCCCCGGATCCCGCTGACCGCCGACGGGCTCGAGCTCACCGAGGCCGCCAACCAGATGCCGACCACGCTGCTCTTTCGTGACGGCGTGCTGATCGACCGGCGGCTCGGCGCGCAGTCCACGCGCGAACTCGAGGAATGGGTGGCGAAGGACCGGTCGGGCGTGCGCGCAGGCGGGTGACCGCTGCTGCGACCGGCGGTCAGATCCGGCGGTCGACGATTGCCAGGATGTCGCGTTCCTCCGCATCGGCGGCGGCGGCCATCTCGCTGCCGCGGCGGAGCATGTCGTCGGCGTAGCTGCGGTCGGCGAGCTGCTTCGCGTTGATGCGGACGTTGAGCCAGGCGCCGAGCACCGCGGCACGGGCGCAAAGAGCGGCGACACCCGCGTCGGAGACTGAACTCTCCTGACCTGTTTCGGCCATCGCACGGATCACCTCCATCGACGACAACGCCGCCTCCATCACGCGGAACGGCACCTCCATCGCGCCGCGGATGGCTTCCTGGACGGCGGCGTCACGCGCCGCCTTGTCGGCCGCCGTCGCTTTGGGCAGCGCGAACGCCGCCATTACCGCGCCGAAGGCGCGAGTGTCGTCGTCGACCAGACGCACCAGTTCCTGCTTGATCGTCTGGCCGCGGTCGGCCTGTTCGGAGAACTCCTTCCAGCGGTCATCCCAGCCGCGCTTGTGGCTCGACAGGTTCGCCACCATGGTGCCGAGTGCCGCGCCCAGCGCGCCGACGTAAGCCGCCACCGACCCGCCGCCCGGGGCGGGACTTTCGCTGGCGGTTTCGTCGGCGAAGTCGCCGAGCGACATGGCGCCGAGCCGTGATTCAGCACGGTCCTGCAGCAGGGATTCGATCACCCGGTCCTCCGGCTTGAAGGGTGCAAGTTGGCTGAGGCCGAGCGACAACACCGCGATCCGCACCAGCTCCTTCTCGGAAACACCGGTTGATCGTTGCTGCTGCTCGAGGAAATAGCGTCCGGCATCGACGAGACAGCGTCGCGGCACCAGCCCGACGAGCTCCGATCCGGTCACTCGTACCCCGCGACGTGCGGCGGCGCGGCAGACCTCGTCGAACGCGACATGCACCGGCGTCACGTCGAGGTTGGTGAGATTCATCGATACCTGCGCCATGCCATACTCGGGGATGAACCAGCCGATCGCCTTGACGGCCTTGAGACTGCCCGGTCGGGTCACGTCGTTGCCGCCGGCGTCCTTGACGATGCGCCCGGCTTCGCGGACGTCGAACGCGATGGCATTGGCGCGGCGGGTCGAGGTGGTATTGAGATTGACGTTGTAGGCGACCAGGAAATCGCGCACGCCGATCACCGTGGCACCGCTGCGAGGATTGAAGGCTGCCGGGCCGTAGTCCGGCTTCCATGCGGGATCGGCGAGCTTCGCGGCGAGCCCCTCGTACTCGCCGGAGCGGATCACGGCAAGGTTGCTGCGCGTCTGGTCGGGCTGCGCCGCTTCGTAGAGATAGACCGGAATGGCCAGTTCGCGCCCGACCCGTTCGGCGAGTTTGCGCGCGTACTCCACCGTTTCGTGCATGGTGATTCCCGACACCGGAATCAGCGGGCAGACGTCGGTCGCGCCGATGCGAGGATGCGCGCCGCCGTGGTGCCGCATGTCGATTACGCCGGCAGCGGTGCGGATGGCGCGGAATGCGGCCTCGACCACGGCATCGGGGTCGCCGACGAAGGTGATCACGGTGCGGTTGGTAGCCCGGCCGGGATCGACGTTGAGCAGGCGCACCCCGGGCGCGGCGGCGATGGCGGCGGTGATCTGCGCGATCACCGTGTCGTCACGCCCTTCGGAGAAGTTGGGAACGCACTCGATCAGCGCCGGCATTGCCTGCAATATGCCGCCGGGAGCTGCGCCGGCGAAACGGGCTACTTGACGACGACGACGGCGACGTGGCCTTCGCGACGGGCGATGGTGATGCCGATATCGTCGCCTTCGCGCCGGATGTCGAGGTCGAGCCGGGCATCGCCGACCCGCAGGCCGCGGATCCGCACCAGGTCGAGCCACGGCGGGAGCTCCGGCGAACGAAACTGGACTTCACGGCGCGGGGCGCTGATGGTGAGCCCGATGCAGCCCTGCATCATCAGGAAGACCGACGCCGCGGACCAGCTCTGCGGAGCGCAGGCGACGGGATACGCGGTGGGTCCTTCGCCGCCGCGGCGGGGGAATCCGCAGAAGAGTTCCGGCATCCGATAGAGTTCGAAGCCGGTGCTGGCCTCGAAGAGGCCACTCAGTACCTGCATCGCACCGCTGCGGATGCCGTACCGCGAAAAGCCGGCGCCGATCAGGGCGTTATCGTGGGGCCAGACCGACCCGTTGTGATAGGACATCGGATTGAAGCGCGCCTCGGCGATACCGACGGTGCGGATGCCCCAGCCCGAGTAGAAGCCCTCACTGAGCAGCGTCGCCGCCGTGCGCTCGGCGTGTTCCTGTGTCGGCACGCCGCAGAAGAGCAGGTGGCCGGCGTTCGACGCCCGCACGCAACATTGCCGCTTGGCGCCGTCGAGCGCCAGCGCGTACGTACCGATGTCGTTGCACCAGAAGCGAGTTTCGATATCCTGCCGGAGGCGGTCGGCACGCTCGGCGAGCCCGGCGGCCTCGTCGGCGTGACCGAGCGCCTCGGCGAGCCGGCCGGCGGCGCGATACGCGGCGACGACATATCCCTGGATCTCGCACACTGCGATCGGCGCCTCGGCGAGCCGGCCGTCGGCGTGGAAGATTGCGTCGTGGGAATCCTTCCACCCCTGGTTGACGAGGCCGGTGGAGGCACGCCGCCGGTATTCGACGAAGCCATCGCCGTCGGCGTCGCCGTACTTCTGTATCCAACCGAGCGCGCGGGTGACGTGCGGCCACATCCGTTCGGCGAGTTCACGGTCGCCGGTGCGCGAGAAGTGCGCCCCGGCGAGGACCACGAACAGCGGCGTGGTGTCGGCCGCACCGTAGTACCGGTCGAAGGGCACTTCACCCAGAGCCGCCATCTCTCCGTCGCGGGCTTCGTGGAGGATCTTGCCCGGTTCCGCGTCGCGGTCGGGAATCACCCGGTCGGCCTGAGTTCGCGCCAGAAAGCCGAGCACGCCGGCGGCGAGGTCGGGATTGATCCAGAGATACTCCAGCGCGGTGATGATCGCGTCGCGCCCGAAGGGAGTGCTGTACCAGGGCACGCCCGCGTAGGGGTACGGGCCCTGCGGCGTCTGGGTGATCATCATGTGGATGTCGGCCGACGACCGGTCGAGCCAGCTGTTGAACTGCTCGTTGGATGTTTCGATCCGGCAATCCGACTCCCGCTCGCGAACTACCGCGTCGCACGCCGCCCGGAGGGCCGAATCGAATTGCACCGGCCGCGCCGCCGCCCCGCCGATTTCGAATGTCCAGGTGAGCAGCAGGGTCTCCATCTCCTGGGGTTCCAGGGTGAGTTCGTAGCGGAATTCACGCGGGCGGATCCGGTCGGGGACCGGATCGGACGTGATGCGGGTGATCCGTTCGACCTTGTCGAGGCCGGAGTACCGGATCGCGACGCCGTGGGCCCCCGCCGCGGCACGCCGCTCGCCGCGGTGGGCCCGGGCAGTCCCGCGGACTTCGAAGATGTCGGCGAAGTCGGCATCGAAGCGCAGCGTGAGGACGGCATTGACCGCGTCGAGACCGTGGTTGGCGATGCGGATCCGCTCGTAGCAGCAGAGTTCCCAGAGCAGAATCGAACGGGCGATGTGCAGCGTGCCGCGCGGAATGACGACCTTGCCATCCTCCGACATGTCGGGATTGGTGAGGTCGACGGTCAGTTCGGAATTGTCGTTCTTCACCCGGGATGAGAGCAGCTGCGGCGGCGCGCCGTTCAGCAGCAATTCCCGGCGGGAGACCATGCGGGTTCCCCCGCAGTAGATGCCGTGGGCCGGGTCGTCGCCGCCGCGCATGTCGCCGTGGCGGTCGAACACGGCGAAGGTTTCGCCCTGCTTGAGCACCCGGCTGCGATCGCCGTTGCGCTCCTCGGCGGCCACGATGTAGAACCGATCACCGCGTGGTGCGGTCATCGCGGTTGCATCCACCGTCCGCGCGTCCTCCCTGCTCGCCACCGGTCTAGGCCGCGGTGCGGCGGCCGGTCTCGGCCAGCGACCGGTAGATGGTGAGATACTCGTCGGCCATGCGCCGGGCATCGAACCGGCGCTCGAACTCGGCGCGGCAGGCTCGGCGGTCAAGTTCCGGCGCCCGTGCGACCGCAGCCACGGCTTCATCGTCAGTGTCCACGATGATCCCGGTGACGCCGTCGGCGATCACTTCGCCCACGGAACCGCACCGGAAGGCAATGACCGGTGTGCCGCACGCCATGGCCTCGATCATCGCCAGTCCGAAGGGTTCCGGCCAATCGATGAGGAATGCCAGCGCGAGAGCGTTGCCGAGGAAATCGTCCTTTTCGCGGTCGGTTATCTCCCCGATCAGCTCCACCGAGGTGCCGTCGATCAATGGCCGGATCGTTGCGTCGAAGTACGCCTGGTCGACTTTGTCGATCTTGGCGGCGATCTTGAGCGGCACGCCGGAACGGCGGGCCATGCCGATCGCCTGATCGATCCCTTTTTCGGGCGAGATCCGGCCGATGAACGCGAGATACCGGCCCGGCGTTTCGTGCAGGTGCAGCTTCGAAACCGGCAGCCCGTGGTAGACCGTCCCCTGCCAGTTGAGCCAGGGCAGCGGGGCGCGTTGCGCATCCGAGATCGACACCACCGGCATCTCCCGGAATTCACGGTAGAGCGGAACCAGGTCCGGAATGTCGAGCCGCCCGTGCAGGGTGGTGACGTGGGGAACGCCGAGCCGGCGGGAGAGCGGGAAGTGCAGGTAATCGATATGGTAGTGGATGAGGTCGAACCGGTCCGCCAGCTCGCTGACGCGCTCCAGCATTACGATGTGGTGCGCCAGTTGATCAATGCACGCGGGATCGAGCCGAAGCGATTGCGGGGCGCACGGTACCAGCCGGGCGGTCGTGACCGAATCGCCGCTGGCGAAGAGCGTCACATCGTGGCCCATCGCGACGAGTGCATCGGTGAGGGCCGCAACCACACGTTCCGTACCGCCATAGAGTTTCGGCGGCACGCTTTCGTACAAGGGTCCGACCTGGGCGATGCGCATGGGGCCTCGCTTTCGGTGACGTTCCAGTACCCCGGCCCGCCACGCCGTGCGAGGGCGGCAGCATGAAACGCCTCTTCCTGCTGTCGCCGGCAAGCACCGCCGGCAAGCGCGCGCAACTGCTGCTCCGTTCCGACGCGTCCTTCGACCTGGCGGTCCGGATCCGCCGCGATGGAGTGCCGCTGGGTGAGGTATTCTCGTTTCTCAGCGGGCTCTACTTCCGCGGCAAACTGGCCTACGCACGCCGGTTTGCCACGACGCGGGACATGGTGCGGATCATCACCAGCGACCGTGGCCTGGTCGACCCGCATCGGATCGTCGGCCTCGCCGATCTGCGGCAGATGTCGCTGTGCACCATCGACCATCGCCACCCGCCGTACCGCGATCCGCTCCTCCGCGACGCCGTTGCACTCGGCGCCCGGCTTGGCACCCGCAGCCTCGCTGTGCTGCTTGGCAGCATCGCCACCGAGAAGTACGTCGCCGTGCTCGGCGATGCCTTCGGGCAGCGGCTGGTCTTTCCGGCCGAGTTCGTGGGTCGCGGCGATATGAGTCGCGGCGGCCTGATGTTGCGGCAGGCGCGCGCGGGCGTGGAGCTCGAGTACTGCCCGATCGCCACATCGGAGCGTCGGGGCCGGCGCCCGGCGCGGCTTGCGGCGGCCACCGAGAAGTAGCGTCGCGGTTCGCGCCGCGACCGGCGCCAACTATTATCCCGCCCGTGAATCAGTCTGACCTGGTGGTCCGCTTCACCGCGGCCCGCACTGATCCGTCGCTGGCCGTGCTCGAAGGGCTGCACGCCCTCAAGCACGCGATCCGATTCGGCGCAGCGATCGTCGACGTCGTCACGCCCGATGCGGCGATCCTGGAGACGCTGGCACGACGTCTGGCGCCGGATGTCGCGGCCGCCATCGAGGCGGCGGCCACCGAGGTCGCGCCGGAGCTATTCCGACATCTTACCGCACACCCGATCGAGACCGGAGTCGCTGCGATCGCGAAGCGACCGGCGATCGACGAGCGCATCTTCGCGTCCCTTGATGACACAGCGCCGGTCGTGCTGCTGGAGGACCCGGCGCACAGCGGCAATGTCGGCGCCGTGGTGCGCGTCGCCGCAGCGGCGGGCGCCGCCGCGGTAGTTACCACCGGGATGCACGACCCGTGGAATCCGGGTGCCTTGCGCGGGTCGGCGGGACTCCACTTCGCGCTCCCGGTACTGCGAATCGCGGCGCCCGTGGTCCCAGGGCGACCGCTGGTTGCCATCGACCCCGATGGAGACGAGGTTCTCTCGCCGGATATCGCCCTGAACGCGGTGCTGGCGTTCGGTTCGGAGCGACGCGGTCTGACCGACGCCCTGGTGCGCCGGGCCGACGCCCGGGTCCGGATTCCGATGCGGCCGGGCGTGTCGAGCCTCAATCTGGCCACCGCCGTCGCGGTAATGCTCTACACGATGCGCCGCGCGCGATGAGTGCGGACAGGCGTCAGTCGGCGGCCGCATTCGGTGCGCTGGCGCTCGCCGGCACGATCTGGGGTACCTCGTTCGTGCTCGGCAAGATCGGACTGCGCGAGCTCAGTGCGCCGCATCTCATGCTCTACCGGTTCGTCTTCGCGTCGATCGCGTTTCTGCCGCTGCTGACGCGGGCGAAGCCAAGGCTCGATCGCCGTGAGTGGCTTCTGGTCGCCGTGGCGGCGGTGGTGGGCGTGCCGGTGCAATTCCTGGCTCAGTTCGCGGGCCTCGCGCGCACCACCGCATCCCACGCGGCACTGATGATCGGTACTGCTCCGGTGCTCGCGGCGTTGGGGGCGTTCGCGGTGCTGCGCGAACGTCTGCCCCGCGTCGCCTGGGGGTGTCTGCTCGCATCGACGGCGGGTGTCGCCATGGTCGTCAACGGCACCTCACGCGCGAGCGGTGCGGCCGGTACGGTGCCGACGCTGGCCGGAGACCTGCTCGTATTTGCCTCGATGTTCGCGGCGGTGGTCTGGATCCTTGCCAGCAAGCAGTTGATGAAGCGGCACAATGCCGTCGTCGTGAGCGGGCTGATCACCGTCGCCGGCTCGGTGCCGCTGATCGGATGGGTCCTGCTGCGCGACGGTCCGCCGCCGACGATGCTTTCCACTCCGGTCTGGCTCGCGACCGCGGCATTGGGCGTCGCCGCGACAACTTGTGCCACCGTGTTCTGGAACTGGGGTTTGTCACACACCGACGTCGGCAAGGCCGGCGCGTTCATCAATCTCGAGCCGGTGATCGGCGCCGTGCTCGGCGTCGCCTTGCTGCATGAAACGCTGGGGCCGCTGGCGCTCGCCGGTGGTGCGCTGATCGTGGCGGGCGCGGCGGGAGTGAGCTGGCTGGGACTCTGAGGACTTCCCGGCAATGGCCGGGCCGTCCGCAGTCAATCAGGCTGCGTCGTCCGGCGGCGACGGCTTCGGCGACCGTCGTCTCGCCGCTGCCTCCTGGACCTTCCTCCATTTCTCCTTTTCCGCCTCGATGGCGGCCGCACGATCGGCGCCAAGGGAGGAATCATTGGGAACACCGGGATCAGACGGATCGACGCCGCTGGGCAGGCCATCCTGGGGATCGGACATCTGCGCCTCACAGTTTCGGGTTCTCCAGTGAGACGCCGCGAGCGCGGAAGATCGGCACGCCTTTCGACTGATAACGCCGTCGCGTTCGCCGGCGGGCTCGTATATTCCGGGCCTCTCCACCCCAAGGACGGTCGATGAAGCTCGCCTCCCGTGCCCTCATCTCCGCCACGGCGATCGGCACCGTGCTACAGGTCGCCATGGTCCTCATCGGCCACCACGATCCGGCGGTGATGAGCTACTTCGCGGCCGGTGGTCTGGGGATTTCGTTCGTCGCGGGCGTGCTCTACGCGGTGCTGTCGACTGAGGTGGTCATCCGCGATAACATCACCGGTGGGCTGATCGCCGGCGGTGTCTCCGCCTTCATCGGCATTTCGGTGTCGTGGTGGCTGCACGACGTGCCGGGGATGCTGCTGCTGGTCGGCACCGCGGGCTCACTGGTAACTGGCGCGATCGGCGGGTGGGTGGGCCGGCTGTTTTCGAGCGGACGGGTCTAACCCGAGTAGCTCCCGTCGCGCGGATGCGCCGGTGGGTGATCCAGTGGCACCCGGCGGGGTAAGCCCGGGCCGAATGAGCGAACGTAGAGGTCGTTGCCCTCGAACCATGCGACCGAGTCGCGTCCCCATGCGAAGGCATCCCGGCCCTGAGGCGCCAGTTCTCCGGTGTCACCCTTGATGGTCCGTACGCACACTCCGCCGCCGGCGCATCGGATCACCTGCGCGAAGCGCGGTTTTCCCAGCCAGAGCGCGAGGGTGGAATCCGCGGCGACGCTGTCGGTGCCGGTGACCGGAACCGGCGTGCCATGGCCGAGCGCGCGCGCGCGCCAGATACCGCGTTGCGCCCGGATGTCGAGCGCGCTGTCGCCTGACCATGCGATCGTCAGCGGGCGTCCCGCCGCCGCGGGGAGCTTCACCGGGAACTCGGTCCCGGCGATCAGGTCCATCAGTACCACCAGGCGAGGAGTGACTGGAAGGGTGTCACGAGCGCGGATGAAGGCCACCAACTCGCCACCCGGCGCCAGGCGAGGCTCGGTTTCGATCTGCGGTGTGAAGGTGAAT
>JBOHRZ010000011.1:0-18612 GCA_050732975.1 Gemmatimonadales bacterium | reverse complement strand
GCGATTCACCGCGCATCGCACGCCGCACGCGGGCGACGACGAGCACTTTCTCGCGGATCTCTACCAGGCCGAGCTGGCGCGGCGCAGCGGGCGTTTCGGAGCCAGGCGCTCGGGGGCAGCGCGCGGCAGGACCTCCGTCGCCGAGCAACTGGTTGCCCGCAAGAGCGCGCGTTGGAGCGAATTTCAGGCGCTCACCGAGCGTACGTCCGCGCATGGTCTCGACGCGCTGAAGGCGGGAGAGCTGGCGGACTTCGCCGCGCGATATCGCGAGGTTGCGGCTGACCTGGCGCGCGCCCGCACGTATCACGCCGACGCCACGGTGATCGTGACGCTGCAGCGGCTGGTCGCGGCGGGGCACAACGCGCTCTACCGCGGTCACCGGCAGACCTGGCGGCGGATCTGGACCTTTCTCGCCCGGGACTGCCCGGCCGAGATCGTCGCGTCGTGGCGCTACGTGGCGATCGCGTTCCTGGTTTTCACGCTCCCGGCGGCTGCGGGCTTCGCGCTGCTGCGCGAGCGCCCGGCGCTGGCCCCGTCGCTCCTTCCCGACGTCATGCTGGAGCGCGCGGAAGCGGCCGCATCGCGCACCGCCCGGGGCGAAGGCTATGTCGATGTGGCACAGCACAGCCGGCCGCTCATGGCGACCTCGATCATCGTCAACAATGTCCACGTGGCGTTCAGCTGCTTCGCGTCGGGCATTGCGCTTGGCTTCGGGTCGCTGGTGGCCCTGGCCTACAACGGGCTCGAGCTCGGTGCCACGTCGGGATACTTCGACAACATGGGCGTGCTCGGCTATCTCTGGACGTTCGTCGCCGGGCACGGTCTGCTGGAGTTGTTCAGCATCTGGGTGGCGGGCGCAGCGGGGTTCCTGCTGGGTCGCTCCATCATCGCCCCCGGCGACCTGCCGCGACGTGACGCGGTGGTCCTGGCCGGCCGCCGCGCGATCCGAATGCTGGGCGCGGTGGTCGTGCTGCTGTGCGTCGCGGGGACGATCGAGGGATTTGTCTCGTCGAGCGGGTCGCCGCTGGCAGCGCGGCTCGCCATCAGCGCGGGCAGCGTTCTGCTGCTGCTGGCCTACCTGCTGAACGGTGCGCGGTGGCGGGTGGCGCGGCGGCTCGGCGCCCTCAGCGGCTTCGCAGAAAAGCTATGATGATAAACAACACAGCCGCCGCGACGCAGAGGATGGCCACGGTCCAGCGCAGGCGTCGCGGATAGACTGCGCCGCGGTGCGGCGGAGGATTCACTTCGGATCGACGCGGTACAGCGCCTGCATACCCGCCAGGATGTGCGGCCCGACGTCGCAGTGGAAGAGCCAGATGCCCGGGTCGTCGGGGACCATGTCGGCGACTTCCATCGCCATCGGCAACAGCGAGGCGACGTCGGTCCGCATGCCGTGAATCAATACGTCGTTGCCGTGCCAGTGCGGCGCGTGGATCTCGAATCCGGTCGTCGCCATGAGGTACCAGCGGACTCGCTCGCCGACCTTCATGGTGAGTCCGGGCAGGTTGCCGAAGACGTAGCCGTTCATACCTTCCATCAAATTGCCGCCCGGATTGGGCAGCATCGCCAGCTCGCCGAACGGACTGGTCACGACCCTCACCTGCTTCGAATCGTGGGTGTACGTCTTGATGTTGTCGTTGATGTACCAGCTCTGGTTCTCGTCGAATTCATCGAAGGCCACCACCAGTTCGCGATCGACATCGGTGGGTGTGCCGTCGGCGCGCGCCAGGTTGCGCGCGGTCACGATGATCGGCCCGATCAGTCCGGCATCGAGGTCGCGCTCGTCGTTGACGTGAGAGTGGTACATCCACAGGATCGAACTCGGATCATTGGGTCCGGGGCCGGCGCGTTCTGTCACCGGCCAGACGTACACGTGGGTCCCGCCGGTCGGAACGGCGTCGTCAGCCTTGTCGGCGCCGCTCGTCGAGTCGGCGTACGGTGAACCTTCGGAACTCTTGGTGTAGAACACGCCGTGCGGATGCATGCTCGTCGGGTATGGCGTGTTGTTGCGGAACACGACGCGAATGGTGTCGCCGACAACCGCGCGGAGCAGCGGGCCCAGCACGCCGAGATGCTGCCACTTCGCATCGCGAGGCTTGAGGGTGGTGAATGTCGAGTCGGTGTACTCGCGGTAGAGAGCCTTCTTGTAGACGTGGCCGATATCAGCGGAGTCATTGCCGACGAAGAACCGCGCCACACTGTCGAATGGCTGACCGGTGATCAGATTGGTGCCGCTCGGCGCGTAGTCCCAATTCACGGTGTCGGCCGCGACATAGTACGTGCGGGTCTGGGCTGGCGGCGGCGTTTCGCGGCCGGGCGCGCCCGCGCAAGCGACCAGGAGGAGCGGGGTGAGGAGCAGGCCGAACGGTATGCGACGCATCATGCTCACCTCGAAGCCGGAATGAGCGATCGGAACAGGCGGATCGCCCGAACGTGTGTTGAGGAACGGCCATAATATCGCTCGGGGTCCGCTTCGGCGCGAGCGGGGGGGGAGGAGCGGCCCCACCGCTTCAGCCGCTACCCGCTGGCGCGCGGCGCAGGCGATCGGTGTGCCGGCGAGTTCAGCCGCCGCGCCCGCCTCTTCCCGCCGGGGGCGCGCCAAGTTCGTCGCTGCTAGGTACGATCTCCGGCTGGCCGGCAGCCGTGAGCGCCGCATTCACCGGTGGCAGCTCGGTTGCGAGGATCCGCTTGAGCCGCAGCAACTGCAAGTTCAATTGCGGTACCAGGGTGTTCCACACGTCGTACGCCTGCTGAGGGGGCCGCCGTTCGCCGCTCGCCACGAACCCCGACAGCGCGCCGATCTGGTTGTTGAGCCGGATCGGATAGTTGAGCGGATCCTCGCTGGCGCGCAGCTTCGTCTGATACAACGCTTCTTCGACCAGCGTCATGCTGTCGTCGAGCGTCTTCGCGCGCGAGGCGAAGTCGGATGCGGCGGCGCCAGTAACTCGTGGCCGCAGCGAGTCGAGCTGGTAGCGCACATTGCGGATGGTGCGCACCGCGTTGTTCGCGGCCGAGACCGTGTCGCGGATCCGGAGCAGGAAGTTCACCTGCTCGGCGATGTCGGCGTTCGATGCCGTGGTCTCGGGGTTCTTCCTGACTACCAGCGGCCGGGTCTGCGGTGCCTGATCGGCGACCGTGAGCTTCACGGTATAGGTACCCGGGGCGGCGACCGGGCCGTTCAATCCGTTCCCGTCCCAGTACACCGCGCCGCGGAAGTTGGTCCCCTCGGGATACCGCAGCGACAGCTCGTAGCTGTTGAGACCGGCGGCGTTGCCGACTCGCACCGGTGCGCCCCCGGCGCCCCCGCCTCCCCGGCCGCGGAATCCTCCCCGGCCGCCACCTCTGCCGCCGGTCGGCACCGTGTCGGCACTGGATACCTTCTGCAGCACGGTCCCATGGGAGTCGAGCAACTCGAGTGTGACGACCGGGCCGGGTTCGGGTAGTGTGTACTCGATCTTCGCCGCACCGGTGTTCCGGTACGCCGGCGCCGGCTGATAGAGGTGCACCGCCGAGCGATCGAGATGGTCGGCGTCACGCAATGCGGCGATCCCTTCCATGGCGTAGAACCCGCGCCCCATGGTGGCGATCACGATGTCGTCGTCCCGGAGTGCGATGTCGTGCACCGCCACCGGCGGCAGGTTGCGCCGAAGACTCTGCCAGTGATCGCCGGCGTCGTATGAGATGTACATGCCACGCTCGGTCGCGGCGTACAGCATACCGGGACGCACCAGATCCTCCCGGATCGCCCGGGTGAACTCGGTCGGCGGAATGCCGTCGACGATCTTCTTCCACGTGACGCCGTAATCGGTCGTCTTGTAGAGCAAGGGCCGGAAGTCGTCCATCTCATAGCGATTGGCCGCGAAGTACATGGTGCCCGGGTGATGCGGCGACGGCTCGACGATCGAGATCCGGGTCCACTTCGGCAGATCCTTCGGCGTCACGTTGGTCCAGACCGGTTTCAACGCGTTCACATTCCGCGTCACGTAGATCAGGCCGTCGTCGGATCCGGTCCACACCAGTCCCGGGGCCACCGGCGATTCGGCCACGGTGAAGATGGTGCCGTAGTACTCGACGCTGGTCTGGTCCTTGGTCAGCGGGCCGCCCGATGCGCCGAGGGTTGCCGGGTCGTGGCGCGTCAGATCCGGCGAGACGATCTTCCAGCTCTGCCCCAGGTCGTTCGACTTGAACAGCACGTTCGATCCGACGTAGAGCGCTTTCGGATTGTTGGGTGAGTTGACGATCGGGTACGTCCACTGGAAGCGGTACTTCGAATCGCTGGCGTCGTGACCCATCGGATTGAGCGGCCACGGATCGAGGCGTTCGGATTGGCCGGTGCGGTGATTTTCCGTCTCCAGCACGCCGCTGTAATTGCCGCCAAAGGTCACGTCGGGATCGAGCGGATCCGATGCCACATAGCCCGACTCGCCGCCGGCGCCGCCGTACCGCGTGGTGAAATTCCACTGGCTCGCCGGGGCGGCGCTACCACCCCCTCGGCCTCCGCGTCCGCCTCCGAATCCGCCGCGCCCGCCGTTGGCTTCGCGGATCGGGAAGCAGTCGACGCCGCCATCCTGTTCCGCGCCGCAGACGTCATACGGCTCCGCCGCAGTGAGGTGGACGTGATAGTACTGGCCGGTAGGTATGTTGACGCGCGTCGTGGTCTTGCCGCCATCGGTGGTGATCACCAGGCCGGGATCGCCGGCCACTGCGATGCGCTGCGGATTCTGCGGATCGATCCAGTAGAAGTGCGTATCGCCGTTGCCGAGCCCCGACTGGAAGGTCTTGCCGCCGTCATGGGACACGTAGCCGCCTACGTTGCCGGCGTAGATCGTGTTGGTATCCTTCGGATCGGCGGTCAACTTGGTGAAGTACCACGCGCGCTGGCGCAGATTGCGCTCGCCGTTCAGGAAATGCCACGTTGCACCACCGTCATCAGAACGATACACGCCGCCGGAATCGGCTTCGATCAGCGCCCAGATGCGATTCGGGTTCGCGGGCGAAATGGCGAGCCCGATGTTTCCCCAGATTCCCGACGGCAGCCCCGGCGAGCGGGTGATGTCGGTCCAGTGATCGCCGCCGTCGGTCGTCTTCCACAATCCGCTGCCAGCGCCGCCGCTCACCAGCAGCCACGGCGTGCGCCCCGCCTGCCAGAAACCGGCGTAGAGCGTATTGGGATCCGACGGATCCATCACCAGGTCGGCAACGCCGGTCGAATCGTTCTTGAACAGGATCTTGTCCCAGGTCTTCCCGCCATCCTTCGTCCGGTACACGCCGCGTTCCGCGTTGGGCCCGAACACGTGGCCGAGGGCGCCCACGTAGGCGATGTCGGGATTGGTCGGGTGCGTGACGACGCGGGAGATGTACTCCGTTTCGCGGAGACCCATGTAATGCCAGGTCTTACCGGCGTCGGTCGATTTCCAGACGCCGTCGCCATGCGACACGTTGCCCCGGATCGGCGTTTCGCCGCCGCCGGCCCAGACGATGTCGGGATCGCCCTTGAACACGTCCACCGATCCGATGGTGCCGCCAAAGTACCCGTCGGTCATCGGATGCCAGGTCTTGCCGCCGTCGGTCGTCTTCCACACGCCGCCGCCGGTGGTGCCGACGTAATACTCGTCCGGCCGTTGCGACGACCCGGCGACCGACGTCATGCGGCCGGTGTGGGCCGGGCCGAGCATGCGCCATTCAAGCGAATGCCAGCCCGCGGTGTCGACCGGGGCCTGCGCGACGACAGCGGCGGGATAGACGAGACAGGAGAGAAGAGAGAAGAGCAACGAAAACGAGGCGATGCGGTAATGGGACGTGCGCGGTGCCACGGAGACCTCTGGAGCGGTGATTGGCTTGGGGAGCGGTCTCCGTAATGTAGCGCCATCGGCGCCGCCTGAAGGTCAGCCGGTCCACGGATCCTTGGTGCGGGTGTGCGTGGCGCCGCGGGCGATGCCGATGCCCGCGGGCTTGCCGGCGATCGCCTACAGTTTCGCGAGGATCTCCCGGAAGCGCGGCTCGCTGCGAATCGAGTCGAGATCCGAATCGTTCTCGATCCAGCCCCGCAGCCCGAACCCGCATTCCACCGCCTTTTCCAGTGAGCCGATGGCCTCATCAGCCTCGCCGAGCAGGGCATACATGCACGCGGTGTTGTAGAGCATCCACGAATCTTCGGGGTCGACGGCCAGCGCGCGCTTGCTCCATTCCACCGCTTTGTCGCGTGCGGCGGCACCTCCGACCGAGACCATTGTGCCGGCCCCGAGGTTGAGCGCGCGGGAGTCCTCGGGGTTGAGCTCGACGTGCCGTTCGACGATCTGCAGGGCGCGGCGACGGGCCGCGTCGGCCTCATCCCGGCGACCCAGCGATTCATAGGCCATAGCGAGGAAGTTCGGCGCCTGGTAGTCGTCCGGTCGCAGCCGGCACGCTTCCGAGAACGATTCGGCCGCCTCTGCCAGCCTCCCCTGCTGCAGCAACGCGCGAGCATAGAAATAGCGCGCCTCGAACAGGTTCGGATTGAGCCGGATTGCCGACTTGAACTCTGCCTCCGCCTCGTCGTATCGTTTGCCGTACGCGAGGGCCAAGGCCCGGGACGTGTGCGCCTCCGCCACTTCGGGGGCAAGCTGCAAGGCCTTCTGACTCGCCGCGTTGGCCTGTTCGATGTGCGTCGCGCTGGCATCCCAGTAGGTGTAGATGAACGAACAACAGTCGGCGATGCCGGCGTACGCGAGCGCGTAGTCGGGATCGATCTCGATGGCGCGCTCGAACATCCGCCGGGCGTGCTCGATCGCCCTCCGTCGCCATTGGTGGAAGAACTGGCGCCCCCGCAGGTAGTAGTCGTACGCCTGCACGCTGTCGGTTCGCGGCTTCTCGATGGCGCGCTTCTCGTCATCGCTGAGCACCACGCGCAGGGCCTTGACAATATTCCCGGCGATCTCGTCCTGAATCGCGAACACGTCTTCCAGGTCCCGGTCGTAGCGTTCCGACCAGAGGTGGTAGCCGTCGACGATGTTGACCAACTCGGCCGTGACACGGAGCTTGTTGCCGGCTTTGCGAACGCTCCCTTCGAGAACCGTCCCCACCTTCAGCTTCCTGCCGATTTCGCCGATGTCCTCGCTCTTGCCCTTGAAGGCGAAAGACGACGTGCGGGACGCCACCTGGAGTGCCTCGATCTTGCTCAGCGCGCTGATGATCTCTTCGGCGATTCCCTCGCAGAAATAGTCCTGGTCCCGCTGCGGACTCATGTCAGCGAAGGGGAGCACCGCGATGGATTTCTTCGCGGCCATGGCCGACGTGACCAGAGGCATGGCGTCGGGCGGCGTCATGATCCTGGGCGAAAGCAAGGCCTGGACCAGCTGCGCGGCCGTGGTGTAGCGGTCGTCCGGATCGCGGGCCAGCGTCTTGCTGACCACCAGATCCAGTTCGGCAGGCACCTCGACGCGGCTGTCGCGCACCGACGGCGCGGCCTCCAGGAATCGCTTGGTGATCAGCGCCTGCACCGTGGATCCTGTGAATGGTGCGGCGCCGCTGAGCATTTCGAACATGACACAGCCGAGGGAGTAGACATCTGTCCGGCCGTCGGGTTCGCGCTCGCCCGACGCCTGTTCAGGACTCATGTATGCCGGGGTTCCGACCGCCAGGCCGATCTGGGTGAGACTCTCGCCGCCGGCCAGGCTCACGGCCTTCGCAATCCCGAAGTCGGTGACCGTTGCCTCGCCCTCGTGGATCATGACGTTTTCGGGCTTGATGTCGCGGTGCACCACGCCGTGGCGGTGGGCGTAATCGAGTGCGGCTGCCACGTCCTGCCCGATGCGCACGGCCTCGTCTACCGGGAGCTGCTTCACCCGGACCAGCCGGTCCCGCAGTGACTCGCCTTCCACGAACGGCATCACATAGTAGAGCAGGCCATCGGCCTGTCCGGAATCATAGAGCGGCAGGATGTGGGGATGCTGCAGCCGCGCCGCGATCTGGATTTCGCGCAGAAAGCGCTCGGCACCAAGCGTGGCCGCGAGGTCGGCGTGGAGAACCTTGACGGCGACCCGGCGGTCGTGCTTGAGGTCCTGCGCCAAGTACACCGTCGCCATTCCACCGCGTCCGACTTCGCGCTCGACGGCGTAGCGGTTGGCCAATGAAGCCTGTAGTCGGTCCCGCATGTCGGCCATCAGGAATCCCGGGTAAGGGGCCTAAGAATACGTCGCACCCGGTCATTCTGGCCAACGCTGCCGGGAAGTCAGCCGGTCGACGGATCCTTGGTGCGGGTGTGCGTGGCGCCGCGGGCGATGCCGATGCCGGCCAGGATCAGGCAGCAGATCACGATCCAGACGGAATGCACCCCCATACGGGCGAGCGCCCAGGCCGCACCGGCGATGAAGATCACGAATCCGGTCACGTAGAGTGCGAACGACACGGCGGAACCTCCGGGTTGGCGGGACCTCTGCGCTGGGGACGCTCCGGTCGGCGACGGATAGCACGAAGGAGCAGCCCGGAGGCCGGAGCCCGGTGGCGGTTCAGGGCCGGGCGATCTCCGCCACCCAGATGTCGCTCTGGCGGTCATTGATCGCGAAGAAGAACCGCTTTCCGTCGGTGGACCATTCGGGCCGGTACGACGGTCGGGTGAGATCGTCGAAGCGGACGAGTAGACGTGGTGTGCCACCTTCCGCCGGGAGGGACCAGATCGCGGCGCGGCCCAGTGCATCGATGCTCTTGAAGTAGATCGTGTGTCCATCCGGCCCGTAGTCCGGCATCAGCGCCATCGGGTCGTCGCTGCCTGCGCGCGGCGCGTAGAGGGAGCGCACTTTGCCGGTGGCGACGTCGAGCGCGGCGATCTCACCGCCGACGTTGTCGAGCGGATCGGGTGAGAGTACGCCGATGATCGTCCTGCCGTCGGGCGACCAGCGTGGCCATTGCAACGGTGTCGGCTGCGGCACGCCGGTCTGCCAACGGCCGTCCACACGCTTGCTGATCAGCAACTTCGGTCCGTTGCGGCTGTAATACGCCAGCGACATGCCATCCGGCGACCAGACGCCGTTGGTTTCTTCCTCTGCAGTCGCAGCCACGACCTGCCGTGGTCCGCCATCGAGCGGTTGGACGACGACGTCGCGGTTGCCGCGCCGCATGGTGTGGAAGACGATTGCACGGCCGTCCGGCGACATCGCGGGCTGGAAGTCGTCGGCGGCGTCGGTGGTCAGCCGCTGCGGCTCGCCGCCATCGATCGGCACCCGGTAGATGTTGACGGAGCCGCTGATGTTCGAGTCGTAGAGCAGCCATTTGAGATCGGGGGACACGCGGATGCCCTCGATCGTCTGGGTACCGCTGGTAACTTGGATCGGATTGGCCATCTCCACTGGTGGGTGCAACGGAATCGGTAGCGACCAGACATTGCCCTGCGCGGTATACAGCGCCCAGGCGAGCCGGCGGCCGTCGGCGGACAGCGAAATCGCCTGGGGATTGAGGCCGGTCGTCATCCGTGACGGCACGCCGCGAGGATGTCCGTCGGACCCGATCCGAACGGCGTAGATATCGCGCGGCCCCTCGCGATTCGACAGGTAGCACAGCGTGTGCCCGTCGGGCGCCCAGGCCGGCGAGAGATTGGCGTCGGTGCTGTCGGTGACGCTGACGAACGGACCGCCCGAGGCGCGTACCACCACGATCCTGCTGGCGGACGCGTTGGCGAACATGGTGCCAATGGCATTCCAGACCGGATTGCCGGCGACGCAGGCGATCAGGCCGCCGGTCCGCGCCCAGACGCACGAATGGAGCTGTGGCATCACGCCGATCGCCCGGAGAGCTGTACCATCGAGTGATATAGCCAGCAGCGAATCGTTGCGCTGGAAGGCAATCTCTTGCCCATCGGGTGACCAGGCGGCGGTGCGAACCGACACGTTCGCCGGCACCAGCGGGCGGGAGGGTCCGCCCAGGGCCGGCGCCAGCCGCACGCTGCCGCCGGAGAGATAGAGCACCGTGCCGCCGTCCGGCGAGAAGGCGGGCATCGATTGCACGCTGGTGCTGTCATCGGTGAGCGGGATGGTGCGTCCGCCGCCGATCGGGCGCACGAAGATTCTCATCCGCGCCGACGTTCCGGCGGCGTACGCCACCAGCTTGCCATCGGGCGACAGCGACGGCTGGATCTCCAGCCCCGGGTCGGTGGTAACGCGCGTGGCCTGACCGAGCGCCAGGGCGGCCGGCGCCGATGGACGGAGCATCAACCACGCCAGCACTGCGAGCACGACGATCACCGCAGCGGCAGGTATCAGCAGCCGGGAACGGCGGGCACGGATCGCCGGCACCGGCTGCGTGTCCGTCGGGGTGACCCCGCCGGTTGGCGTCGCCAGCGGCTCCAGCGCCTGCAACAATTCCGCGGCAGTCTGCCAGCGATCCGCCGGTCGCTTCTCCAGACACTTCATGATGGCGTTGTTGAGTGCCAGCGAGATGCCCGGCCGGCGCTTGATCAGCGGATCCGGGGCTTCGGTCACGTGGGCCGCGAGCACCTGTTGCGGAGTGGCACCGACGAACGGCGGCCGCCCGGCCAGCAACTCGTACGCCATGACGCCGACGGCGTAGATGTCGGAGCGGTGATCGATGTGGGGATCGGCAGCGGCCTGCTCCGGCGACATGTAGGTCGGCGTGCCGACGGCCACGCCCAGCGTGGTAATCGTGTTACGCCCGGTCGATTCGCTGACCGCCTTGGCGACGCCGAAGTCGGCGACCAGGGCGTGGCGCCCGGACAGCATCACGTTGTCGGGCTTGATGTCGCGATGCACGACGCCATGCTCATGCGCGACCGCCAGCGCATCGACCACCTGAGTGATCAGCCGCACCGCTTCGTGGATCGGCAGCTCGCCCTCGCGGGCGATCCGTTCGCGCAGTGATTGCCCGGTAACATAGGGCATGACGTAATACAGGAATCCGTCCGCTTCGCCGGAATCGAGCAGCGGCAGGATGTGCGGGTGCTGCAGTTGCGCCGCGATCTCGATCTCGCGCAGAAAGCGCGCCGCGCCAAGCGACGCGGCGAGGTCCTCGCGCAGCACCTTGATCGCCACCTTGCGATGGTGCTTGAGGTCTTCGGCGAGATAGACGGTGGCCATCCCGCCGGCCCCGAGTTCGCGCTCGATGGTGTAGCGGTCGGAGAGGCTTGCCCTGAGCGCGTCGACGGTCATGCGCTCAACCGGACAACGATGCGAGTCGAAGGGGCGGCCTTGAGGCGGTCGGGTGTGTCGCGCATCTCAGTCGACTCCGGCGAACCGCGGTGAGGTGGCTGTCAATGGGCTTCCCGCGTCAGCAGTTCCGCAACGTGATTGCGAACGGCGCTCACCACTCGGAGCAGATCAGGATCCGCGCCCTTCCAGAGCTGCATCAACACCGCATAGTGCGCGATCGCTCGCCTGGTGTCGCCGCGATTGTCGTACAACTCCGCCAGTTGCTTTTCGACCTGCGGCAGCTCGAAGGGGTCGGCGTCGTAGCGCCGCGCCATCGGGACAGCGAGATACTGCTCGAAGTACGTGATGGCGGAGTCAATCGCTCCCATGCTGGCGAACGCCCGCGCGTCGTCGACCAGCGCGCAGTGTCCGCAACCGAGGTATTGACCGGTGCGATCGGCGTCGGCCTTGCGGAATTCCGCGAGTGCGGTTCGGGGATCTCCACGAGCCAGCGCGATCTCGGCCGCAGCGCCATGGACTGCACCGCTGAAACCATCACTCGACATCACCGAGTCGCCAGGCGCGACCGACGAGAGCAACCTCGCGGCCCGCTCCGGCTGCCTCGCCGTCGCATAGAGCCCGACGATCTGCAGGTATTGTGCTCGGCGTTCGATCGACCGCGCGCCGGGCCGCGACATCAGTCCGTCGAGCCGTCGCACGCCGCGCCCCGGGTCGCCCCGCAGCAGGATGTCGTCGGCCGCTGTCTGGATGGCGCCGGCGTCGTCCCGACCGTGAGACCGTAATTGAGGCCATCGAGCGAATCCGCTCGCCGCAATTGGCCGTGCAGTCGGGCCGCGTTGGCGAGCGCATCGCGGCCCTCCTCCCGTTCACCAGGGCTTGCTGCAGCGACGAGCGCGAGGGCCACGGCGTGTGCAGAGTCGTCCAGGTTGAGCGCGTAGTCGAGTTGCAACTCGCCCCGGCGGACAAGCACATCGTGCCATGGCTGAGAAGTGTGGCGCTCGATGGAATCCAGGAGCCGGCGAGCCTCGATCACCTTCCCAACATTGGCCAACGACGAAGCCACCATGGCGCCCAGGCTTGGCGTGGGTGAAAGCCGGAACGCAACCTTGGCGTAATACAACGCGCTGTCCAGGCTCTGCCGACGGCCGTACATGGTCATCAGGTGATTGGCCGCCACGAAGTTCATCGTATCCGCGACGAAGGCTGCACGGTACGCACTGAGCGCCTTTTCCCAATCGCGGAATCGGGAATGGTACTCGTAGTAGGTGCCCAGCGCGACCTGCTTCTCGGTTTCCGGGAGACGGTCTGCGAATCGTGCCGAGGCGACCAGTGCGGAATCCCGACTGGCCTGGGGCGCCCCTTCCCACCCGAGCGTCATGGCCAGCTTCCGTGCGGCGAGGGCGAAGGTGCTGTCGAGTGCCAGCGCCTGGCGCAGCAGCGAATCGGCTCCCGGGAAATCGGAGTTGACGTCGTACCGTCGAATCGCTTCGCTGTAGAGATGCAACGCCGCGTTCGACGTCGTGGTGGCCCGGGCCAGCGGTACGGCGTGCGCCACGCTGCGCAAGGATTCACCCATCTTGCGGCGCAACGCCGCGGTCAACCGGTCGGCCGTGGTTGACACGTCATCGGCCCGGTCAATCGTGCCCGATGCGGTGATGAGGCGTGTCCCGTCGTGCCCGTTCAGCAATTCCAGCGATACGACGTGTCCCGCCCCGACGCGCACAAGGTGTCCCGCGAGCACGGCCTTGGCGCCAACACGCTCCGCGACTTGCAGCGCGAGCGCTGTACTGACCCGATCATCGCGATGGCGTCGCATCGATTGCAGCGCGTCGGCGACATCTGCGGCTGGTACCATGCGCACGGTCGACTGATCGAGCGCGAGCGTCAGTGCGTCGCCGGTGGCCCGGGCGAGGGAGGAGTCGGCCGGGACCGACGGTTCGATATCGGCGATCACGACGCGGTCATCCGGCGCCAGTGTCCCCGTCGCGAACAGCGACGCGGCCGGGCCGATACCGATCGCGCGCGTGACCATGAAACCGATGATGAACAAGGCCAGCATGACGATCGCGACGATGCCGCTCAATGCGGTACGACGCCACGACATCCCTCGCGCGAAACGCCGGAATGGACGTCCACGCACCTCCTCCCGGTATCGAGTGCGTTTTCCGGCCGCGGGGCGCAAGGCATACGCGGTCACCAGCATGACGGGCAATCCGGCAAGCACGAGAACGATGGTGGCCGGCTCGACCCAGTCCGGCAGGCCAATCGCAATGGTTGCAAGCCTGGACGCCATCACGATGGCAAGGCTGCTGACAGCGTAGGTGGCGAAGGCGAGAAGCGGTGTCATGGCCGGACCCGCGTGCGCGACGGGATGCATGTCATCGAGCGCCTGCACGACATCATCGGCAGTCTGCACGCGGCGAGTCGGATCCTTCTCAAGTAATTGCATCACCAGATCGTTGAGCAGCGGCGGACAATCGGGCCGAATCGACTTTACCGGTGCGGCCTGTTCGGTCAGATGCGCCTCGACCATCCCCTGCGCCGTTGGATAGTGAAATGGAACCTGACCGGTCAGCATTTCGTACGCGAGGCAGCCGAGGGCGTACAGGTCGACGCGTTGATCGGCGTCGTTCGCTCCGACCGCCTGTTCGGGCGCCATGTAGGCGGGCGTTCCCGGTGCCGATCCTGGTTCCGTGAGCGTCGCACCGCCATACGTGGTTCGTGACGCGGCGATGGCCTTGGCGATGCCAAAATCGGTGATCATGGCCGCGCCGCTCGAGAGCATCACGTTGGCGGGTTTGATGTCGCGATGCATCACGTGGTGCGCGTGCGCGAATCCAAGTCCCCGGGCGATGTCGCGAAGCATTGCTGTGCACTCGGCGAAGGACGGAAGCCCGCGCGCAAGCCGCGCCTCGAGTGATTCACCGTCGACGTAGGGCATGACGAAGAACAGAGTGCCTGCCGCGTCGCCGGAGTCGAACAATGGCAGGATGTGCGGATGCTGCAGTTGCGCGGCGATCTCGATCTCGCGGAGAAAGCGCGGCGCGCCGAGCGACGCGGCGAGATCCTCGCGCAGCACCTTGACCGCCACTTTGCGATGGTGCTTGAGGTCCTCCGCCAGGTAGACGGTTGCCATGCCACCCTGGCCGAGCTTGCGCTCGAAGGTGTAGCGGTCGGCGAGGCTTGTCCTCAGCGAGTCGATGCTCATGCGCTCAACCCGACGACTCTGCGAGTCGAAGGGGCGGCCGAGGGGCGCACGGACGGGTGCGTCATGGGGATCGCGGGTCGCGGGTGCTCAGCGGCGCACCGCTTCTGCGAAAAAAGCGTGCATGCCCTGGCTCACCCGGCGCGCGGTGGCGGCATCGAGTTTCCCGGCACGCCGCAGCACCCGACTGAACTCGACGCAGGCGATCTTGGCCGGCCGAACGACCGACGGCGCCGGCAAGCCCGCGCGTTCCAGGTCGGGAATGGCAACGTCGCAGGACCAGGACGGATTATCCGCGCTGGTGATCATGATCAGCCAGATCACCCCGAAGCGGGCGAGTGAGCGGGTGGAAACGACCAGCGCCGGCCGCCGCTTCTCGGCGAGGCGATCCGAGAACGGGAACGGCACTACGACGACATCGAACGGAGCATACCGCTCAGAGGTCGTCATACGACCTGGAGTCGTGCTCGCCGGACCATTCGGTGAACGCCGTGAACGGATCATCGCCGTCCGGCGCAGCCTTCTCCAGCACCACGCCGCGATCCGTCAGCCGGTACCGCACGGTATCGCCCGGCCTGACCGCGAGGGCGTCGCGCACCAGCCGCGGAAGCACGGTCTGGCTCTTCACGGAAATCCTGGAATAGGCGACGGCCTGCTGGGACGGTTTCTTCATGGGCTTCGAAGATAGCTTACCGCCTTACGTCTTACAAGAATGTTTCGCGGATCCACGCCTCATCGTCCGTCACGGCTTCAGCTTTGCCTTCAGATCGGCGAACCAGTTGTCGACCGCCACCAGTCGGGGCGCCTGTGCCTGCGCCAAGCCGGCCGGCCCAAGGAAGATGAATCGTCCGTCCTTCGTTACATCAAATGCTTGGTGGAATCCATCGTACGTGAAGCGCCGGGCATCGAACAACTGCTTGAGTCCGGCGACGCTGAATGTGGGGCCGGGGCCGAGCTGCGCCGCGATCATCCGGCCGGCCGGGTCAAGAAAGAAGAGCTCCTTGCCGTCGGCCGACCAGACCGGTGATCCGCCGCCGCCGTTGGAGACCTGCCACCGTCCGGCATCGCTCTGGGGGAAGGGGCGGACGAACACTTCCTCACCGGCGCCCGATTCGTTGGAGACATACGCCACCCAGCGGCCATCGGGAGACAGCGCCGGCTGAAGTTCGGTGAACGGGCTTGACGTTACCGGCACAGTGGTCGTGTCGCCGGTGGTGGGGACTGCGATGATGTCGCCGTTGCCACGCGCGGCGGTTTCGGTGCGGACCAGGAGCCAGCGGCCATTGTGCGACCAGAAGACTTCCTGGAGCGGACGATCGAGGTGAGTCAGCCGGCGGTCGCTGCCAGCGCCGTCGGCAGAACGCATGTAGACGTCGCCACCGCTGCTGCTGTCGCGCACGAAGGCGACGTCGAGGCCATCGGGCGACCAGGCCGGCCGCCGATCTCGCCCACTGAAGGTGAGCCGCGTGAATGTTCCTCTGTCGAGCTGCTTGATCCAGATATCGGTGCCCGCGCCCGGCGTGGTGACGCTGACGGCGGCTCGGCGCCCGTCGGGCGCGATGGCGAACGAATTGAACGGTCCAGACCACGATGGATCGAACACCGACGCGGTTCCACCGAAAGTTTCCTGCTCCAGGGTGACGATATCCGTGTTGATGCTGCCGGTGGCGTAGACCAGCCTGCCGGATTGCGACCACGTCAGCGGTACGCCGGCCAGGTATGCCCCCACCCCCTGAAGCACCGGTACCGCCGCGCCCCGGATCTGCAGCGCCGACAGGTCGAACCGCGCCAGCAGGGCATCTCCGTCCCGCCGCAGATACAGCAGGTATCCGGTGGGGAGGTACCATCCCATCACGACGTCGTTGAGGAGCAGCTTGTGCCGGCCGCTCCGAAGATCCAGGACCTGCAGACTTGTTCTCTCGCAGCCCGAGGTGCATAGTCGGAAGAGGATGCCGCGACCATGTGGCAGCGGGGTGGGCAGCATTGATCCCAGGCCGTTGAACACGCTGTCGTCGAGCACGACACTGGCCGGTCCGCCGGAGGCGCTGATTCGGCGTAACCCCAGCAACGACGTGGTAGGGTACACGAGCGTTCCGTCGTCGAGCCACGCCACGCCGAAATTTGCCGCGGTGGAATCGTCCAGCGTCACGCTCGCCCCGCCATCGACCCGGACTTTCTTGAGATGGTGGCCAGCGGTGTAGGCAAGCCAGCGCCCGTCCGGTGAAAAGGTCGGACTGGTGGCGCGTTCGGTGCCGGCCAGCAGCACCGGTTCGAGTCGGTCGCGCCGCTTGATCCAGAGGCGTCCGAGTGTGTCGCCCACGAACGCGAGCATCGAACCATCGGGCGAGAGCGCCAGCGGTGGGCCGACGTCGATCGTCTGCAGTTCGACGCTGTCGCCAAGGGTGATGTAATGTCGCTCGACCGGCCGCTCGGTGGCGGCCCGCGCCCGGATCCATCCCCAGGCCGCGAGCGCCGCCACGACCGCCACGCCAGCGCAGGCAACCAGGAAGCGGCGGCGCCAGATCCTGCTTCCGGCCGTCTGCGCCGGCGCACTCGTCGTGGCACGGGTGGTGATCGCCGGACCGTGACCGCTGAGTGCTGTCGCAAATTCCGCGGCGGTGGCGAAGCGATCGGCCGGCAGTTTCTCCAGTGCGTGCAGTACCGCCGCGTCGACGTGCAGCGGGACGCTCTTGCGCTGGATGGTCAACTGTCGTGGCTCTTCGGTCATCACCCGGGCGATGATCGCCTGCGCGGTGGGCCCGGTGAACGGCGGCTCGCCCACCAGCATCTCGTACGTAACGCAGCCGAGGGCGTAGACGTCCGACCGCGGCCCGATCTCCCGTTCACCCATCGCCTGCTCGGGGCTCATGTAGTGCGGGGTGCCGAGCGACATGCCGGTCTCGGTCATCCGGGTGCCGGCGGTACTGACGGCGAGAGCGATGCCGAAGTCGGCGACCAGCGCACTGCCGTCGTGCAGCAGGATGTTCTCGGGCTTGATGTCGCGATGGATGACGCCGTGGCGATGGGCGTAATCGAGCGCGCTCGCCACCTCGCTGGCGATCCGCACTGCGTCGTCGACCGGAAGCTGGTGCTCGCGAGTGATCCGGTCGCGCAGCGACACGCCTTCGATGTACGGCATGACGTAGAACAGATACGAGTCGGCTTGGCCGGAATCGAAGAGGGGGAGGATATGCGGATGCTGCAGATTGGCGGTCGTCTTGATCTCGGCCAGGAATCGCTCGGCGCCGATCACCGCGGCCAGTTCGGGGCGGAGCACCTTCACGGCGACCTTGCGGCCGTGCTTGATGTCCTGCGCCAGGAACACTGTCGCCATGCCGCCGGCGCCGAGTTCGCGCTCGATGGTGTAGCGGTCGGCCAACGCGGCCCCGAGTGTGTCGAGGGTCATGACCGGCTCCGCGAGATCACGTGACCAGATGTCATTTCACACCATCGACACGGTACAGCGTCGACAGATATTGAAATTCAACATACGCGTAGACATGCGGGTCGTCGGCCAGGGACGTCTTGCCAAGTGAGACGAGTCCGGTCTGTGCCCGAGGAACGATGCGCTCGAGTTCGGTGCGGCTGCCCGTGGCGGGATCGACACGATACACGTGCATGGTCAGTGAATCGCCCGAGTTCACCACCCAGACAGCACGACCATCCGGACTCCAGCGAAGCAGCGCGTCATTCGGGTCGAACCCCCGGGCCGGCTGGGGCGAGCCGCCCGCGGCGGGGTAGATACGCATTGACCCATTCACCTCGACCAGCACCCTCAGGCCATCCGGAGACAGTAGGGCGGGCCCGCTGGTGCCGTCAGGGGTGATCGGCGTGATCGTGCCGCCGGTTGCCGTCCCCACGAAACACCGCATCGCCTGCTGCGGTCGGGCGCCGCAGAACGTGAAACGCAGGTCATTGCCAACCGCTGCGAGTGACCCCGAGATGTAGGCGATCGACTTGAACGTTCCGACATCGAGTTGACGTGAGGCTCCGGGACCGGTCGGGTACAGCATCAGTCGCGGCGGATTGGACGGCACGTCGGCCAGCACGAATCGGCCGTCCGGCGAGACGGCCTGCGGTTCGCCTTCTCCGAGTCTGACCTCGGGCGAGCCATCGGTCTTCCGCATCAATACGGTGTAATTCACGCCGCCGATCGTACCTTCATCGCTGAAGACCAGCAGCGTTCCGTCGCCACTCAGGACCGGCAGATCGGACTGGTCGCGGATGCCAAGATTGGTTGCTTCAGGTGCGCCCGGGCCGCGTGCCATGAGC
>JBOHRZ010000010.1:0-19085 GCA_050732975.1 Gemmatimonadales bacterium | reverse complement strand
CAGCTCGCCCACGATCCGCCCGGCCCGCAGCACCAGGATCCGCCGCGAGAGATTGAGCAGCTCCGGCAACTCGCTCGAGATCAGCAGCACCGCCGCCCCTTCGCTCGCCATCGCGTCGATCCACGCATGCAGCTCGGCCTTGGCGCCGACATCGACCCCTCGGGTCGGCTCGTCCAGCATCAATATCTCGCTTCGCGCCGCCAGCCATTTGGCCAGCACCAGCTTCTGCTGATTGCCACCCGAAAGCGATGTCGTCTCGTTCTCCAGGACGCCGTTCCGCAGCTTCAACCGCTCCGTCTGCGTCCGCGCCAGCTCGCGTTCGGCGCCGCGCCGGATCAGGGAGAAGTGCGACAGCCCTTCCAGCACGGGCAGCGTGGTGTTCTCCCGCGCCAGCATCGAGAGCACCAGCCCCTGCCGCTTGCGATCTTCGGGAACCAGCGCCAACCCGCGCGACAGCGCCTCCCGCGCCGAACCGATCCGCACCCGCGCGCCGTGCAGCCAGACGTCGCCGCGCGCCTCCGGGTCGAGGCCGAACAACGCCTGCGCCACTTCCGACCGCCCGGCGCCGACCAATCCCGCGAGGCCGAGCACTTCGCCCGCGCGCAGCGTGAACGAGATGTCGCGGAACTTTCCCGGGCTCGACAAATGCCCGACCCGCAGCACTTCATCGCCCAGCATCGCGCCGGCATGTGACGGGAAGTACTGCTCCAGCTTGCGGCCGATCATCCGCTGCACCACCGTCGCCTCGTCGATCGCACCGATCGCACCGATCGCGTCGGTGCTGACGTGCCGTCCATCGCGCAGCACCGTGACGGAGTCGCAGAGCCGGAAGATCTCGGCCATCCGGTGCGAGATATAGATCACGGCCACGCCGCGCGCCTTGAGGTCGCCGATCAACCGGAACAGCCGCTCGGCATCATTCTCGCCCAGCGATGACGTGGGTTCGTCGAAGACGATCACGGTGGCGCCGCTGCCGACTGCCGCGGCGATCTGCACCAGTTGCTGCTCGCCGATGCTCAGTGACTCGACCTGCCGGGTGACATCGATCTCCGCTCCGATCGCGGAGAGCATTACCCGGGCACGATCGCGCATCGCGTCGCGCATCAGCCAGCCGCGCCGCGACGGCATCCGGCCGAGACAGAGATTCTCGGCGACGGTCATGTTGTCGCAGAAGGCAAGCTCCTGGTGCACCATCGCGACGCCGTTCGCCAGGGCGTCGCGCGGCGAGCCGAATCGCACCGGCGTGCCGCCGAGTTCGATGCTGCCGCCGTCCGGCTCCTGAATCCCCGCGAGGATCTTGCCGAGGGTGCTCTTCCCGGCGCCGTTTTCGCCGCAGACCGCATGACACGACCCCGCCGCGACGGTAAAGGAAACGCCGTCCAGCGCCGTGACCCCCGGGAAACGCTTGGTCAGCCCGGCAAACCGCACCGCCGGCATCACATTCGCTACAGAACTCCCTCCGTCGCCTCCATCACCTCCATCTCCTCCCTCCATCTCCTTGGTCACCTCCCTCTCCTCCTTCTCCTTGCTTCACGGCATCGCCAGATACTTCGGATCGACATCCGGGAATCCCCACGCCTTGAGCTGCCTTGCCCAGGTGCCGAGGTTGTCCTTCGACACGCGCACCAGATCCATCTGCACGTGTGCGGGGACGTCCTTCTTGAGATAGACGTGGTCGAAGATCGTGTGCACCGACACGTAGCCCCAGAGGAAGGTCGGCTGCGCCAGCAGCACTGGCGCGAGCCCCGTGTCGACGTACGCCAGCTCGGCCGGGAGGGCATCGACGGCGACGATTTTCACCTTCTTCGGGTCGAGGTCGGTCAGCAGCGCCTGGGTGAAGAGCGGCCAGCCGCCGATCATCGCCCATCCCTGGATGTCGTGGTTGGCGTCCTGCGCCCGGAGCACCTCGGCCGCGGCATCCTGTGGCGTTTCGGTGTGGTAGAAGGTGTTGATGATGGTGATTCCGGGATATTTCTGCGCTTCATCCTTCACGCCCTGGACCCGCTTCTGCAGATTGGGAGCGTTCTGATTGCCGGCAAGAATGGCGATCTTCCCCTTGCCATTCATCTGCTTGGCGAGTTCGTCCATCACCTGCCGTCCCATCGCCTCGTCATCGCCGCCGTAGAACGAGAAGCGCTTGGAGTCCGGTGCGTCGCTGTCGAACATCATCACCGGCACGCCGCGCGCGACCGCGTCGTCGATGGCGCCGGTGACCTTGCTCGCGTCGCTGGCCGAGACGAGGATCGCGTTGTCGCCCTGATTGACGGCGTCGGCGATCCGCTGTGCCTGGACAGTACCGTCTTCTTCGGGAGGCGTGAGCCAGTCGATCGTCACGTGCACGCCGGTCGTGGCGGTAAGTTCCTTCGCAGCCGAATCGGCGCCCGCGTGCCCGGAGATGAACACCGGGTTGGTGGAACTCTTGGCGATCATGGCGATCCGGAAGGTCTTGCCGCCGGCGTTGCCTTTGGAGCATCCGACTATGGTACAGAGTACCATAGCTGTGATTGCGAGGCGCGTTGTCATATGGTATGCCCCCAATATGCGTGATGTGTCGGTTTCCTTGTCATCCTGAGCGGAGGGCTTGAGAATGTCATCCTGAGCGGAGCGCCTGCGGAGCAGGCGCGGAGTCGAAGGGCCCGCTTTTCGCGGCTCCCGGGAAAGCAGGTCCTTCGACTGCGCAACCGCTTCGCGGTTGCTCCGCTCAGGATGACGGATGGCAGTGCCGGCGCTTTGCTCCGCTCGGGATGACACAGGTGGTTGCGATGCCCTGTGTCTCCGTTCCATTCCACACCTCATTACCCCGCCTTCCCCGCCAGCCGCTTCGCCAGCAACCGCGACCCGCTCTGGTCGAGCACCACGGCAAGGATCATCGCCGATCCGATAATAATCCACTCGTAGTTCTGATCGAGGTGCAGGGTGCGGATCGCCTGGCGGATCAGCACGATCAGCAACGCGCCGAGCATGGCACCGAGCGAACTCCCCTTGCCGCCGGCAAGGGAGGCGCCGCCCACCACCGCGGCCGCAATCACGTACAATTCATATCCGGTGCCGTCGGAAGACGTGGCCGAGCCGTAGAATCCCGCTCCGATGAACGCGGCCAGCCCGGCCGAGAGACTTGACCAGATGAAGACGCCGAGGCGGATCCGGTTGACGCGCAGGCCGGAGAAGCGACTTGCTTCGGGGTTGCCGCCGACGGCAAAGATGTGCCGCCCCATCACGGTGCGGGTGAGATAGATGGTGCCGAGAATCGCGACGACCACCATCGCCAGGAGCGGCACCGGCGAGAGCGATTCGCCGAGTCCCAGCGACGCCTTGGTAAGGTTCGTCAGCGCATTCGGCACCAGGATGCTCTCGGCCTTGCTGATCACGAACGCCACGCCGCGCAGAATCCACATGGTGCCGAGCGTGATGATGAACGAGTGCACACGGAGACCGATTACCATGACGCCGTTGGCCAGGCCGCAGAGGAACGACACGAAGAGCGCAGTGCCGAGACCGACGGCGACGGTTACGACGGGATTCATCGGCCCCAGTGCCCGGAGCACCATCGCCATCACGACACCGGCCAGCGCATAGACGGCGCCGACCGAGAGATCGATCCCGCCGGAGATGATCACCAGCGTGGCGCCGACGCCCATGATTGCGAAGGTGCTGGCGTCGGTGCCCATCTGGATCAGGGTATGCGCGTTGAGAAAATTATTGACGCTGCGACCGGTCATCGGGTCGACGTGTGAACCGGCCACCGCCGTCAGCACCGCGCCGAGGACGATCAGGACGAGGACCAGACCGGCCGACGGCGAACGCAGCAATGATCGGTACACGAGGGATCGGTCTCGAAGTGTAAGCGCTTGCAAGACTAGGGCTTGAGAGGTAGTCTGTCAACAGAAGGAGAGAAGGAGAGAAGTGAGAAGTGAGAAGTGAGAGGGCAATGGGCCAAGGGGGTGGCATGAGCAAGAGACTTCCGCAACTCGATGACGCTCCGCGGCAGGCGCGACCGGCGCCGACCCCGGTTCGTCGACCGGTGACGTTCGGCGTCATCGTCGGCAATCGCGGCTTCTTTCCGCAGCACCTGGCCGAGCGGGGCCGGAAGGACATGCTCGACGCGTTGACGCAGGCAGGTTATGGCGCGATCGTGCTCGACGCCAAAGCATCGCGGCACGGGGCGATCGAATCGCGCGACGAAGCCAAGGCGTGCGCCGAGCTTTTCCGCGCCGAGCGCGGGAAGATCGACGGAATCATCATTACGCTGCCCAACTTCGGTGACGAACGTGCGGTGGCCGAAACGCTGCGGCTCGCCGACCTGCGGGTGCCGGTGCTGGTCCATGCCACCGCCGACGCACCCGACCGGATGACGATCCGCGACCGGCGCGACTCGTTCTGCGGCAAGATCTCGGTATGCAACGTTCTCTCGCAGTATCGCATTCCGTATTCGCTCACCACCCGCCACACCGATCGTCCGGAGACGGCGACGTTCCACGCCGATCTGGCGACGTTCGCGGCCGTCTGTCGGGTCGTGCGCGGCCTCCGAACTACGCGCATCGGGGCGATCGGCGCGCGGCCGGCGGCGTTCAAGACGGTGCGCTACAGCGAGAAGATCCTCGAAGCGAGCGGAATCGCCGTCGAGCCGATCGATCTCTCCGAGATCCTCGGCCGCACCGAACGCACCGCCGATGACGCGCCCGCAGTCGTCGCGAAAGTGTCCGCGATCCGCGAATATGTCCCCACCGGTGGGATACCCGACTCGGCCATCCTCAAGATGTCGAAGCTGGGTGTGGTGATCGACGAATGGATGGCCGAGGCGGACGTCACGGTGAGCGCGGTTCAGTGCTGGACCTCGCTGGAGGAGTTCTTCGGCGTGGTGCCCTGCACGCTGATGAGCATGATGAGCAACGACTTGCTCCCCAGCGCCTGCGAAGTCGATGTCTGCGGGACGCTGAGCATGCACGCGCTGGCGCTGGCATCGGAGAGTCCCAGCGCGCTACTCGACTGGAACAACAACTACGGCGACGATCCCGACAAGGCGGTCTGCTTCCATTGCAGCAACCTGCCGAAGCACTTCTTCGAGTCCGTGAAGATGGACTACCAGGAGATCATCGCCGGTACGGTCGGGAAGGACAACACCTTCGGCACCTGTGTCGGACGGGTCAAGGCGGGCCCGATGAGCTTCGCGCGGTTCTCGACCGACGATCTCGCCGGCACGATCCGCGGCTACGTGGGCGAGGGACACTTCACCGACGATCCGCTGGAGACCTTCGGCGGCGCGGGTGTGGTCGAGATCCCGCAGATGCAGGAACTGTTGCGCTTCATCTGCGAGCGCGGCTTCGAGCATCACGTGGCGGCGAATTTCTCCACCGTTGCCGGAGCGGTGCTCGAAGCGACGACACGATACTTCGGGTGGGACGTGGTGAGGCACGGACAAGGAGAGACGAGAGAAGAGAGAGGAGAGAAGTGGCGCTAGTCGCCGGGGTGGATTTCGGCACCCAGAGCGTTCGCGTGTCGATCGTTGACCACCTGGCGGGTGTAGCCGGGTTCGGCGTGTCCGAATATCCGGTGAAGCGACACCGCACCGATCCGGATTTCGCGACCCAATCGCATCAATCGCATCTTGATGCCCTGGTCGACGCGATGCACAAGGCGCTCGCCGAAGCAAGGGTCGACGGATCCGCGATCCGCGCGCTCGCCCTCGATACCACCGGCTCGACGGTCATTCCGCTCGGCAAGGGACTTCGGCCGCTCGGCGACTACTACCTCTGGTGCGACCATCGCGCCTCGCGCGAGGCGGCGGAAATTACCGCGGCGGCGCATCGCGCCGGATTGCCGGCGATCCGCGCGTGCGGCGGTGTCTATTCGTCCGAGTGGGGATTCTCGAAGCTGCTGCACTGGCTGCGGCATAGCCCGGGGAAGCGCGACGAATTCGTCACAGCCGCTGAGCATTGCGACCTCGTTGCCGCAGTGCTTTGCGGAATCTCCGATGTTGCAGCAATGCCGCGCAGTGTCTGCGCCATGGGCCACAAATGGCTCTGGAGCGAGAAGGACGGCGGGCTTCCGCCGGGTGAATTTCTCGCCAGCGTCGATCCGCTGTTTGGCGGGGTGCGCGACAAGCTCGGCGGCCGGTACCAGCGATCGAACCGGATCGCCGGCACGCTCTCGCCGGAATGGGCCGAACGGCTCGGACTCGCGGCGGGGATCCCGATTCCCGTCGGCGCTTTCGACGCGCACTGGGACGCGATCGGCGCCGGAATCGCCGAGGGTGACGTGGTCAACGTGGTGGGTACGGCGACCTGCCTGATGGCGATCGCGAAGAATCCTTCCGAGATCCCCGGCGTTTGCGGCATCGTGCCCGGATCGATACATCCCGAATACGTAGGAATCGAAGCGGGCCTGTCGGCAACCGGCTATCTGTTCGAATCGATCGCGCGTCGGGCGAACACCACAGTCGCGAAGCTGGCGCCCGATCTCGATCGCCTCACCGCCGGCGAAACCGGCCTGCTCCGCCTGGTCTGGGACAATGGCGACCGGACGGTGCTGGTCAATCCGATGCTGGGCGGCGTTACGCTCGGATGGAACCTGAATCACACCGCCGCGGACGAACTCTTCGCGGCGATCGAGGGAACGGCGTTCAACACCCGGATCATCCTTGAGCGGATGGAAGAGCACGGCGTTCCAATTCGACGGCTGATTCACGCCGGAGGCATCCCGCAGAAGAACGAGGCGCTCAACCGGATCTATGCCAACGTGCTCGGCAAGCCGGTACTGGTGCCGGAGCGGCCGATCACGTCGCTCGGTTCGGCGATCTTTGCGTGCGTGGCGGCGGGATTGCACGCCACGATCGAAGACGCCCAGCGCGCCCTCTGCCCGCCGTACCGGGTCGTCAATCCCGATCCCGCCGCGGTGGCGGTGTACGACAGGATCGTTCCGATGTTCCGCAGTCTGTACTTTGCCATGGGCGATCCGCGATCGGCGCCGGTGGAGGTCGGCGCGATCCTGCCGGCGTTGCGATCGATCGCGGCGGAAGCCAGGCGGGCCGCGACGAGAGCGTGACCTTCGCAGCGGTCAGCGCGCGGTATACTTCAAGAAACAACCCCAACCCGGCGGTTCCATGCGCGTCACCCGGCGTACCCTCGTTGCGCTCCTTTCCGTTGTTGCAATTCCGTCCTTTCCCGGCCCGGCCCGTTCACAGGCCCCTGCCAGGACCACCGTCGCAGAGCAGGTTCTGGTCACTGGCCAGGCAGGAATGCAGTACCTCCTGAGCCCGGCGGGCCAGCACATCGCGGCGGTCGTGATGCACGGCAGTCGCAAGGTCGTGGTGCATGATGGCGTCGACGGACCGCCGCTGGATGAAGTCTGGCCCTTCGGGCAGGGTACGGTGCTCTGGAGTGACGACGGCTCCCGGCTCGCCTACATGGGGCGGCAGGGCCAGGAGTACGTTCTCGTCGTGGATGACAAGGAGTATGCGCGGGGGCCATGGAGCGACCCCACTCCTGTGCACCAGCCGACCGTTTCGCAGGCCGGATTCAGCCTTGGTAGCAAGCACTTCTGGTACGTCCGGGCCGAGCCGACGTCCTCATCCTCTCGCGCAACGCAGATGGTGGTAGACGGCAAGGCTGGCCCGGTGTCGAGTGGCGATGTCCAGGCGGTCTGGAGCGGCGATGGAGAGCACTACGCCTACCTCCAGACGATCCAATCGCACTCCGGCCCGGATCGTCAGGTGCTGATTCTCGATGGCCAGCCGGCCCCGTACCTCGCCGGCGCTCCGCAGTTCACCGCGGATGGGCATCTCTTCACCCAGCGGCCAGCCCCGGCGAACAGCGGGGTCGACGTGCTGGCGGATGGGCACCCCTTCCTTCGGGCCCTCGAAGTGCACCTTTATCCGTCGCCCATGGGGCCGGGTGTCGTTGGTGTAGTCTGGTCCAACGCGGCGGGCGGAAAGCGCATCGCCCAGTTGACGGTGGGGAACCGCGCGGTTGCCGGGAGCCAGGAATCCGACGGCTATGACGTGATCGTGCCGCCGACCTATTCGCCGGTCGAGCGGAGAGAATACCAGGGCAAGCGACGCGGACATCTGGTGGTCGATGGGGAGCGACGGCGTGCTCACCTTCGTGGGCCAGCAGGGTAATCAGCTCAAGCGGTTCCGGGTGACACCGGGGAGTACCACCAGCGTGGAGACGCTGATGAAAGTGGCAAAGCTCAAGTAGGCTGGAGGCGGCATCGCCTCACGTCTGTCCGTAATACGCCGCCGCACCATGCTTGCGGAGAAAGTGTTTGTCGTGCAGGGCCCGGGAGATCTCGATTGCGTCGGCATTGAGCACCACGGTGTGATACGCCATCTCGGCCACCTCTTCGAGCACGGCGGCATTTTCGACCGCGGCCGAGAGCGTCGGTCCCCAGCAGAACGGCGCGTGGCCGGCGACGAGGACCGCCGGCATCGCCAGCGGTTCGATGCCTGCGAACCGCTCGACGATCGCGACGCCGGTGTTGGCTTCGTAGTCGTGCGCGATCCGCGCCTCATCGAGTTCCGCGGTGACCGGAATCGCGCCGTGGAAATGATCGGCATGCGTGGTGCCGTAACAGGGAATGTCGCGCCGGGCCTGGGCCCAGACCGTGGCGAACTTCGAGTGGGTATGCACCACGCCGCCGATCGCCGTGAACGCCCGGTAGAGCGCTGCGTGCGTTGGCAGGTCGGCCGACGGCCGCAGCGTACCCTCGACCACCCGCCCTTCGAGATCGGTGACCACCATCGCCTCGGGCGTCAGTTCGTCGTACGGCACGCCGCTCGGCTTGATGACGATGCGTCCCGCGCGCCGGTCGACCGCACTGGCGTTGCCGAAGGTGAAGCGCGCCAGCCCGAGGCGCGCGATCGCCTGGTTCGCCGCAAGCACCGCGCGGCGGAGATCGTCGAGACCGTCGCTCACTGAGTCACGCTGAACGCGAACACAGTCCGGGTCTGGTACTTCTCGCCGGGCCGGAGGATTGCCGACGGAAAGTTCGGGTGATTCGGCGAATCGGGAAAGTGCTGCGTTTCGAGACAGAAGGCGTAGCGGCGCTGATAAACATGGCCGCCTTTGCCGGTGATGGTGCCGTCGAGAAAGTTGCCGGTGTAGAACTGCACGCCGGGCTGGGTGGTCGATACGGTCAGTGCCCGGCCGCTGGTGGAATCGACGGCGCGCGCGGCAACCACAAGGCCGGTGCCGGTGCGGTCGAGCACGAAATTGTGATCGTAGCCGCCGGCGTACTTGAGCTGCTGGTTGCTGTCGTTGATCCGGGCTCCGATCACGGTGGGTGTCCGGAAGTCGAATGGCGTGCCCGCGACGGGCGCCAGTTGGCCGGTGGGAATCAGCGTCGAATCGACCGGCGTGTAGCGGTCGGCATTGATCGTCAGAACTGTATGCAGGATGTCGCCGTTGCCTGCGCCGGCAAGATTGAAGTAGCTGTGCTGGGTGAGATTGATCGGTGTTGGCTTGTCGGTGGTGGCCGCGTAGTCAACTTGCAACGCATTGGTTGGCAGCAGGGTGTAGGTGATCGTCGCGTTGAGGGTCCCGGGATAGCCCTGGTCGCCGTCGGGGGATACATGCGTTAGGACCACGCCGACTTCACTGTCGTGCTTGAAGGGCGCGGCGTGCCACACCACCTTGTCGAAACCCTTGAGCCCGCCGTGCAGCGCGTTGGGTCCATTGTTGGTGGCCAGCCGGTAGGTCGTGCCATCGATGGTGAACCGCCCCTTCGCGATCCGGTTGCCGTACCGACCGACAACGGCGCCGAAGTATTCCGGATTGGCGACATAACCCGCCAGCGAATCGTATCCCAGCACCACATCGCCAAGAGCGCCGGTGCGATCCGGAACCTTGAGCGACACAATGATGCCGCCATAGTTGGTGATCCGCACTTCCATTCCGTGCGGGTTGGTGAGGGTGAACAGTGAAACGGAATCGCCGTCGGGCAGGGCGCCGAAGGGCGCCTGCGAAACGCTTGACGCACCCGTCACGCTGGTGTTTCCGACACCATGCCCGGATCCGCACCCGAGTACGGCGAGCAGGGCCAGACCAATCGCCGGTTTTCCGGCGCCCACAGTCGTCGGCATCGGGTGCTACCTCCGCGGGAAATACTAGTAGAGGGCAACAAAGTGTAGCGTCGAATCGTACACGAAGATCTCCCGTTCGACAGGGCCCTTTCCCGCGGGGAGATCGAGGAGATAGGACGATCCCGCCTTCGCGATCGGCGTCCTGGTCACCTTGTAGGCGCGGAAGCGTCCATCGAGCCAACGATTGTGGGCGGCGATCACGGCGTCACAGGTCGCCGTGGCGGTGACCAGGGTCACCGTCTTCGGAGCCGCCGTCAAGTGCAGACGTTGGCGCCCGGCGGCATCGAGATTCGGAAATGTGCTGAGGGCCCTTGCCAGGAATGCTTTCGCGGTTGGCGACGTGGCATCGCAGCCGGGATCGGCCGGACGGGGCGGATGCGCGGCCGCCGTGAGTCCGAAGAGCGCGGCGGCGGTTCCCAGCGCGGCAATGAGTCGAAACGACATCGGGACTCCCATCTGAGTGTTCATGCGGGAGGGGGAAGGCGAAGGCGCTTCCAGCGGCGAAACGCCGCCATCACGGCTCGATCACGTCATCGATCCCGATGTCGACATACTGGCCACCGCTGGTCTGGTGGACGTGCAGCGCCAGGGTATTGACACCGGTATGGAGCAGGGCGATCGCCCCCGGTGAAAGCGGAATGCGAGTGTAGCCGGTGGTGTATCCGGCAAAGCGCGCCGCCAGTTCGCCATTGAGATAGATGTCGGCATCCTCGTCGTGATGCACGATCCACTGCGGCGCATGGGGCATCGGTCCGGCGAGATCGAAGGTTCGCCGTAACCAGATGTCGGGCGAGTCCCATTTGGTCCGAACCACGGCGCCGGGCGTTTCCGCGGTGCCGAACCCGCCCTCGCCGGTCTTCCACGCGGCATCATTGAAATCGCTGCGGAACCAGCCTTCGGGTGGCGCCGCGGTCGTGTACCTCCAGACCTGGCCGGCAGTGCGCGACGTGGGCACCACCGTACGGGCCAGTGGCGGCGGCCCGAATAGAGCGCGCGACGCGGCGATGGCGCTGTCAGGCAGCTTGACGATCGCCCGGTCATAGGTCATCAGACCGTTCACCTCGACCTCGACGTCGGTGGTCTGGGTGTAGACCGCGGCCGAAAGTCCGTCGGCGATCAGCCAGCGGAGCTGACCCAGCAGATCTTCATACGCCCTGCCCAGCGCTTCACGCGACGTGAAGGTGCGGTAGCCCCAGTTGTTGCGGTCGATCCAGGTGTGTCCTTCGATCGGCAAGCCCAGGCCGCCGAACTCGCCGAGCACCGATGCCCGATCGGATTCCACCGGCGGCATCGCCGGACCGGGGTAGGCGTGAACATCGGCGACGTCGCCGACCTTGTGATCGGTCCACCCGCTGGCGTTGTCGACCAGCCGGGTTGGATCGTAGCCCTTGAGCCACGCGACGTAACGCTCGGTGTCGTGCTGGCCCCACCCTTCGTTGAACGGCACCCACATGACGATCGACGGATGGTCGCGCAGCGCGTCGACCACCTGATGCAATTCCGACTCGAACTCCTCCTTTCCTTCGTCGGTGTTGTTGTCGCCGCTGGGCATGTCCTGCCAGACCAGCATGCCGAGCTGGTCGGTGGCGTAATACCAGCGCTCGGGCTCGACCTTGACGTGTTTGCGCACGAGGTTGAAGCCGAGCCGCTTCATTGTGCTGAGATCGAAGCGGATCGCGGAATCCGACGGCGCAGTGTAGAGACCGTCGGGCCACCACCCCTGATCGAGCATTCCGTACTCGAACAGGGGATGGTTGTTGAGGAAGAGACGCGGGACACCCGCCGAGTCCTTGGTGACGGCGATCTTGCGCATGCCGAAATAGCTGCCGACCTGGTCGCCGCCGGACGTCGAGATGCGGAGGTCATAGAGGTACGGATCGGATGGCGACCAGAGGTGTTCACGCGGGATCCGGAGCACGATCGGCTGGCCGGCTGGTGCCGCGGCGTCGGCGACCCGGGTTCCACCCGCGAATGTGGTTGCGTGCACCGAGGCTCCGGGTGCAGCATTGGCAAGCGTGACGCCGAGGGTCACCGTCGAGGCATCGATGTCCGGCGTGGCGAGCACCGACACGATGTGACTTGCCGGCACGGGCTCCAGCCACACTGTCTGCCAGATCCCGGTGACGGCGGTGTACCAGATGCCATGCGGCCGGAGCACCTGTTTGCCGCGCGGCTGCGGTCCCCGGTCGGTAGGGTCCCAGACGCTCACGACCAGATCCTGCGGTCCGACACCGCGCAGCGCGTCCGTGATGTCGAGCGTGAACGGATCGTATCCGCCCCGGTGTTCGCCGACTCGCCGGCCATTGACGAAGACCATCGCGTCCCAGTCGACCGCGCCGAAATGAAGGAGAAGGCGCCCGCTGGCGGAGCGGCGCGGCGCGGTAAAGCTGCGATGATACCAGAGCCGCTGCGAATCGGTCACCGCGCGCTCGACGCCGCTCAACTGTGACTGGACCGGGAAGGGCACCAGGATCGCGCCGTCCCAATGCGCCGGTTGCGCCGCATCGCGCGGGGTGATGGCGTAGTCCCAGCGACCGTTGAGGTTGATCCACGCCGTCCGCACCAGTTGCGGACGCGGGTAGCTAGGGAGGACGTGCGCCGGGTCCACCGACGCGGCCCAGCGGGTCCGGATGTGCGCCGTCGCCTGTGCCCCGAGCGGATCGCGCGAGACCAGCAGCGATGCGAGCCCGAGGCCGGCAACAGCCGCGCCGTACCGTGGACGAAAGCTCATCGATCGTCTCCGCGAATCATGATCTCCGTGACACCCGTCGCCGCCGGCGAGTCGTGCCGGAAAATGACGCGCAGCTTCGCGGTCTCGACCGGTGCGATACGGATGGTGTTGACCGACGAAGTCCGCGGCCGGTCAGGTTCCCTGGACCGGACCGTGGCATCGACCCAGCGGCCGGCTCTGTCAAACTGGATCGTGTAGTCCTTCGGCGCCCGGGTGCCGGCACCGTCGCCCCAGAGGTAGAGCTCCACCATACCGACCAGGTGTGCCGTGAGGAAGTCAAGTTCGATCCAGTCGCTGGCGTTGCGCGATCCGAATGACGTCCAACGATTGCGCGAGTAACGCGAGAAGGCCACCACCATATCGTTCACCTCTTCGACGCTGTCGTAGCGCGACGTGAACGATGCCGTGGCGCGGGCGCCCCAGGCGAAGTTGCGCGGCGACGCGGTCGCCGCCGCGAGCGGCAGTGGCGATGCACTCCATGCCTGGATCTCGGTGAGCCCGCTCGCGGCGTGCGGCTGGTGGTCAAGCACCACCTCGAACCCGGTCGTGCTCACGCGCGGAAAGCGGACCACGTTGGCCCGGTGTCCTTCGGGCCGCGCCGGCGAGCGACGCTGATCGGGGACTTCGACCCAACGGCCACCCTGCCGCATCTCGACGGAGTATCGCGCCGGCGCCCGCACGCCGGAGCCATCGTCCAGAAAGTACAGGTCAACGGAATCAACTGCGCGCTCGATGCCGAAGTCGACGCTCACCCAGTCGGTCCCGTGACCAGAGCCCTCCGTCGTCCATCGATTGGGAGGATCGGTGTTATACCAGTAGTTGCCGTCGACGAGATAATGTGGCGAAGTGCCCGGCGCGGAATACGACGCGGTCACCAGCGGATACGGCGCGTGACCATTGTTGACGGCGACGTCGCTGGCGCGTTCGACCGGCGGGGGTTCGATGGCCGGGCCGAGATTGCCGACGAGACGGCCGAGCCGGGTGGCATGGGCGACGACCCGGCCGCCGTCGGCAATCGTGAGGCCGGCGCCATGACGATAATAGCTGCCGTCGCGATCCCAATAGATGGCCAGCGTGTGTCCATGGTACCCAACGCCCTCGATCGCGAAATGATCCCAGCTCGCCGGGGCGAGTGGTGCGACTTCGACGCTGTCGTCGGCGCGCGGGCGGAGACCGATCACGCCGGTAATCACCAGGTCGACATAGCCGGAATGAAAATAGTCCTCACTGTGATCGAAGGTATCGTGCCCCGCCCATGATCCGTTGTCGGGATTCGCCGCCTCGGCGATGTAGGGGCGGCCGTTCTTGCGCTGGTCAAGGGTGTACGTCTTGAAGAGCCGGAAATAGTCTTGCGGCGTGACGACATGCTGATGGTAGTTGTCGAGCAGGTTTGCCATCGCGATCAGGGTCTGGGTCGTGGCGTACGGCCACTCGTTGCCGCTCCACACGCAGCAGTGCGGCGAGATCTCGAACTGGGGATCGTGGCGCTCGACCGTAGTGGGGCCGTACTTCGAGAAGAAATATGCGGTGTCCATCACGAAGCGCCACGCGGTTTCATAGCCGGGATCGGGAAGATCGAACTGCCACGGTACCAGCCCGATCTCCTCGCGGCCATGCCGATTGCCGGCGTACGGCCCGGACCGGTACGTGAGGGTCCCCGCGCGGACGCCGTGCTGTTCGTCGTGCGCGAACTGATGGAAGAAGAAGGTGCGGGAGGAGTCCCAGAGTTGCTGCTCGACCCGGCGTTTGAGCGCGGCGGCCCGGGTCGAGTATTGCCGCGCTACAGCAGTGTCGCCGAGCAGCGCGGCGGCTCGCGCGATCGCGCGGGCGTCGGCGAAGAGATAGCTGTTGAGCGTGGGACGATAGCCGTCAGCCCCGGCGCCGGGGTCGCTGGTGAGCCGGGAATTGATGTTGACCTCCATCCCGTCATGGAGCCCGTCCCAGTGAAACATTCCGTGTCCGGAATCCCAGCGTTCATGCAGCCAGCCGTCGTACTGCGCGATCATGTGCGGGAACATCGCGGCGATGAAGCGATGGTCGCCGTTGACGAGATACGTCGCCCAGACCGCGTCGCCATACCAATTGCTGTAGCTGCGGGGCTCCGCCCCCGGCGTTTCGAACCAGTAGCGCGCGAAATCGTCGACGATCCGCCGGTCCTTGAGCCAGCGGACTTCGTACATCTGATGTCCGAGCGGGCAGCTGATCGATCCGAACGCTCCCGACCAGAACGGCCGGTCGATGAATTCGGTAAACGAATAGCCCGATGCCGGCGAGCCATAGGTCAAGTGCCGGGTGACAAGCTGCCACCGGTAGTAATACGTGCTGTTGACGTCACTGTCCGGCGAATCGAAGAACGGGATATTCCGCTGGTACCAGTCGAAGTCGCGGTTATCGAGAAAGGTCTGTCGCGTGAGGATGGCGCGATGATCGAGAAGGTCACCGGCGGTGGGCCCTGTGGGCCCGGACGTCAGATGCGCCGGCGAGCTGCTGGCCGCCATGATTCCCGCCACGAGAGCGATGCCGGAACGCATGCGTGAATGTACCGTATCCCGGCGGTGGCGTGATCGCTGTCGATCCTGCGACCCCGCGTTCAGCACTGTGGCCGATTGGCGCCGCAAGTCGTCCCATTTCTCAGTCGCTAGAAAGGAGCGCACAGATGCGAATGGCATCGCTTCTCACCATTGCCGCCTTCGGCTCCGCCACGTTGTTCGCGGGTCAGGCCGCGGCGCAGGTATCAGCCACGATTCACATCGGACAGCAGCCTCGATCGGGCAACGAGGTCGTCGTCTACCCGTATTCCTCCGCCACGTACGGCGACTGGCACACCGCGGACCGCCGCTGGCAACCGGTGCGGTTGTACCAGCGAGACGGGCACTTCTACCGCACGCGGGTATCGGAGAGCCGTCCGGTGGGCGTGTATCGCTGGCACCAGCAGTACTTCCTGCCTCCGCGCGATGCGACGTGGCAGAATCACGACCGCCGGTACAATTATCGGTATCGCCCGGACGACGCGGCCTACAACGTCGTCAACGGTCTGCTGAGCATGTTCGTGCAGCGACCGCCGCCGACTTGGGGTAGCGAGATCGTCGTCAACCCATATTCGCCGACAGCGTATGGCGACTGGCACACGGCGTATCGCCGCTGGCAACCGGTCACGGTGTACTTCGCGGACGGCCATTACTTCCCGCGCCGGGTTCGGGGCTCGAGGCCGGTATCGGTCTATCGCTGGAACAACCAGTATTTCCTGCCTCCGCAGCAGGGCAACTGGGCGAACCATGATCGTCGATTCAACGGTAGGCGCCGCCCGACCAGTCAGGACTACCGGGCGGTGCAACGGATCAATGCCGCACATGGCAGTGCCCGGGGCGGATCGGATCAGTGACGCGAAAACCGCGGTAGAAATGGACGGCCGAAATGGCCGTCACGCGGCCGGTGGAGCGACGGAAGTCAGCAGCAGTCGCGACGCCGGCCGTGTTACGTCGCGGAGCAACGCTGCAGCACAATTGCGCGCGCCGCAGGGTGGTTCATCAGGAACGGATGGCGCTCCGGCACCAAGATCCATTCGTCGGCGCCGGCAAGACGGGTCTCCTCCACCGCGACCAGGCCGTCATTCTCATCCGGGCCGAAGGAACTCCACCGGGTGTGGATGCCCCGCGTTCCCGCGATCACCGTGCAGGGGATGGGCGGGATGGGAAACGTCAGCATCCGGTCTTCGTTGGCGAGAAGCTCGCCGGCTTCGCCGTTCTGCAGACGGTACCACCAGTTGCGCCGGAACCGCCGCGCCAGCCTCGGCGAGCGATTCGGCGTGCCGAGCATGATGAGGCGGTCGGGACGCCGGAGTCCCGGATCGAGACGGTCGACCGCGGCGCGCAACAGCAGCCCGCCCAGGGAATGACCGACTGCGGCATACGGGCCCGAGCCGAGCACGCCGAGACGCGCCGACAGACGCGACACGATGGCGTCGACCGACTCCCAGGCGCTGAAATACGCGAAGAGATGCGGCGCGCACCCGGCTCGGCGCAGGGCACGGGCCAACCGCAACATCGAGAGCGGCGTTCGGCCCATGCCGTGCACCAGGAGGACGGAGCGCACCATCCTCCGAAAATATGCCGGTCAGCTCGACCTGGGCCGGAACAGCTCGGCGTTGATGATGATCCGGATCTCATCACTCACAGCGACGCCGCCGGTTTCCAGCAGCTGATTCCACTTGAGCCCGAATTCACTGCGGTTGATCCGACCCGTCGCGCTGAAGCCGAGACGTTCGTTGCCCCAGGGATCGTCACCACCACCCTCGGTCGTGACGTCGAGCGTTACCGGCCGGGTCACGCCACGAATCGTGAGGTCGCCACTCAGTCGGAACTCGCCGCCGATGTCCCCTTCGACCCGCTTTCCGCGGAAGGTCATTGTCGGATGGTTCGCCGCGTCGAAGAAGTCAGGTGACCGCAGATGCGCGTCACGCTGCTCGTTACGCGTGTCGACTCCGGCCACGGGGATGGTAACCTCGAAATCGAGGGAACCGGGCCGGGTCGGATCGTAGCTGAGCCGCCCCGCGGGATTGCCAAACCGGCCCTTGACGTTGGAAATCATCAGGTGCCGGGCCGAAAACTCGACCTCGGTGTGAGTTGGATCGAGCTGCCAGGCGGTCGATCCGCCAATGGCCGGAAGAGTGGCGATGCTGGTCATGGTGCGCTCCATCTGCCCCGGTCCGGGGCCAGCCGAATGTTCGATGTACTGAAATGATACACCGACCGATAGTTCATGCCTAAATAATATAGTGATGGAACGCCTTGTCAAGTCCCGTTCTGGCCGGCCAGCCGGCGAAGAGTCGGCCCGGTGACCCGCTGCACCGTCCAGTCCGACATGGCTACCGCGCCGAGCTTACGGTAGAACGCCACCGCCTCGGTATTGGAGCCGAGCACCCACCATTCGAGTCGCGCGCACGAACGGTCGACGGCAAGCCGGGCGAGATGGCGCAGCAGTTCGGTGCCCACGCCGCGCCGCCGGAACTCCGGCCGGACATACAGGTCCTCCAGATAGAGGCCACGGCGGCAATGGAAGGTCGAGTAGTTGTGGAAGAAGAGCGCGAAACCAGCGGTCGAGCCATCGATCTCGGCGATCACCACCTCGGCGTGCGGAGGATCGGCGGCGAGAGAATCCCGGAGATCACCTTCGGTGGCGACTACCTCATCCGCCAGCCCTTCGTGCTCGGCGAGGTCGCGGATCATCTGCAGCACGACCGGCGCATCTCCGGGAGTGGCATGTCGGATAACGGCGCTCATGACCCCTCCTCCAGTTACCTGCGGCGCGCTCGTGGTTGCGAATGACGGAGGCTCACTCCGATGCCATTCCCGCTGCGCGCAATGCCTCCATTCGTTCCGGCGACCCGACAAAAAGTCCGTCCGGGTAGTGACGGTACTGAAGGATGTTGCGATAGATCACATCCTGAGCGTACACGTTGAGTCCGAGACCGGCGAGATACTGCAGCCGGAGGTTACGATCGCGGTTCACTTCGGCGTCCTTGAGATACGGGGCGAGGTCCGCGGCGCGGCCGGCGTAGGTGGAGAAGAGATCCACTGCAGAGTTGAAGCCGATCTCGCGCAGCGATTGGGCAACTTCGGCGTACCGAGGATCGTTAAGCCTGGCATCGATGCTGTCGAGGTTGATCCGGCTCGGCTCGATCTGGCCCATGAGCACCATGTCGTAGCCCTCGCCGTTGTTGGTATTGCCGAAGACGACCGCGTTCGGGAACGCCTCGAAGAACGTCGCCATTTCGCTCTTGACCGCCGGTTCGCCGCTTTCGTAGAGCTGCACGAACACCGTGACGATGCCGCCGGGATTGAGATGTTTCTTGGCGAGTTCGAAGAACTCGCGCGTGTAGAGCGTGGCCGCGCCCTTGACCCACGGATCGAACGGATCCGAGGTGATGCCATCGAACTTCTGGTGGGTGGTCAGGAGGAAGTGTCGTGCGTCATCGATCCTGATGTGCACCTTGGGATTGTCGACCACATTGTAGTTCTGGGCGCCGAAGAATTTCGACACCACCTTCGGCACCAGCGGTTCGATCTCGGCGATGGTCTCGCTCTGGACATCGGGCGAGATGCTCACCGCACCGGCGGTCACGCCCGCGCCGCAGCCGATGACCAGGACGTTGCGCATGTGAGCCGGCACCAGCGTTGTGATGTGCCCCAGCATTCTTTGCAGCCGCATGTCCTGCGGTTCACTGGAGGCCTGCACCTTGCCGGCGTTGTGGTAATTGAGCACGCCGTTGTAGAGGCG
>JBOHRZ010000009.1:0-20323 GCA_050732975.1 Gemmatimonadales bacterium | reverse complement strand
GCGATCCGCAGGATGGTGTACGCCCGCCGCGCCGACGCCCATACCTTCAAGATCGCGGTGACCCTGCCGGCCGACTGGAAAGCCGGAACGCGTCTCCCCGCCCTCTTCTGGTTCTATCCCCGGGAGTACGAAAGCCAGGAAGCGTACGACCGCCCGGCCGGCCGCGGCGCGGCGCCGGATCGCTTCCCGAGCTATGGTCCCCGGTCGATGGCGTTCATCACGATGGCCGGATACGCACTGATCGAGCCCGACACGCCGATCTTCGCGCAGAACGGGCAACCGCCCAATGATCATTACGTCGACGATCTTCGCGACGATCTCACGGCCGCCATCGACGCCCTCGACACGCTGGGCCTCATCGACCGCACCCGGCTGGCGATCGGTGGCCACAGTTACGGCGCGTTCAGTACCGCGAACGCGATGGTCCATACGCCGTTTTTCAAGGCCGGAATCGCCGGCGACGGCGACTACAACCGGACCCTTACCCCCACCGGTTTCCAGAACGAACGGCGGGATCTGTGGCAGGGCCGGGAGACGTATCTCGACATGTCGCCGTTCCTCTACGCGGATCATCTCAACGGCGCGCTGCTGATGTATCACTCGCTGGAGGACCAGAACGTCGGAACCAACCCGATCAATTCGATCCGGATGTTCCAGGCCTTGCAGTCGCTGGGGAAGACGGCGTCACTCTACCTCTACCCCTACGAGGATCACGGGCCGATCACCCGGGAAACGGACCTGGATCAGTGGGCGCGCTGGATCGCCTGGCTCGACAAGTACGTCAAGGGCGCTGGTCATGGCGACGCCATGCCGGACGTCACCGTCACCGGCAGCGATCATCGGTAACGCGCCGCCCCTGGCGGCCGGCGGGTCGCAGCAAGCCGGCGAGTCGGGTTGGATCGACCGGCTTGACCCAGTGGTCGTCGAAGCCCGCGGCGGCGGTCCGGGCGCGGTCGGCGCTCGAGCCCCAACCGCTCAGCGCGATCAGGCTCGGGCGGCGATCCGGCAAGGCCCGAATCCGCCGGGCCAGTTCGTAGCCGTCCATGCCGGGCATGCCGAGGTCGAGGATCACGGCGCCGGGATTCCACGCGGCAACGCTTTCGAGCGCTGACGGGCCGTCGTAGGCGCAGCGGGTCTCGGCGCCCATCACCGAGAGCACCATGGCGGTGCTGTCGGCGGCATCATGGTTGTCGTCCACCACCAGGACACGTTGTCCCGCGAGCCGGTCCTCCATTGCCGGCTGTCGAATCGCCGGCTCGGCCTCGTGCAGGCGCGGCAGGGTCACCGTGAATGTGCTTCCGGTTCCCGGGCCGGCACTCGATGCTTCGATCCGTCCGCCGTGCAACACCACGAAATGCCGGGCAAGGGTCAGACCGATGCCGAGCCCGCCCTGTGATGGTTGCGACAATGGATCCAGCTGGGCGAACATGTCGAAGATCCGGTCAACCAGGCGCGGATCGATCCCGGCGCCGTCATCGCGAATGGTGATGCCGGCCTCGCCTTCGCCGGCGGTCAGCGTGATATCGATGTGCCCGGTATCGGCAGTGAACTTGATCGCGTTGCTGAGCAGGTTGGTGACGACCTGCGCCAGACGGACCGCGTCGCCATCGACGATCACCGGCACGTCGGGGTAGTTGGTAGTGATTCCGCGGCGCCCCGCCATCGCCATGCCGCTCGCCTCGACGGCGTTGGTGACGATCTCACGCAGATCGAGCGGCCGACGTTGCAGCACCAGCTTGCCCGTCGACACCCGTGACACGTCCAGCAGGTCGTCGACCAGGCGCACCAGTTGCTGGAGCTGCCGCTCGAGCAGGTCGCCGACGGGAGTGTCCGGGCGGTCCGGACCGCGGCGCAGCAGGTGCACGGCGTTGCGGATGGCGGCGAGCGGATTGCGCAATTCGTGCGCCAGCGTCGCGAGAAATTCCGTCTTGCGGCGGTCGGCGTCGACCAGCGCGTTTTCCGCGGCGACCCGCTCGGTGATGTCGATCGCCACGCCGCCGATGCGGTGAAAGTTGCCTTGTCCGTCAGCAACGGGAAACTTGCTCACGATGGAATGACGGACGCACCCATGGCGATCGCGCAACTGCTCGACCGCCTGGATTCCGGTCCAGGATTCCAGGGCCCGCGAGTCGTTGACCCGGTACTCCTCCGCGATCTCGGCGTCGAACAGCTCCGCATCGGTATGGCCGATGACCTCGCGTTCCGGCGCCCCGAACGCACGCAGCGCCGCGTCGTTGACATACACGTAGCGTCCCTTGAGGTCCTTGATCCACGCCAGGCCCGGCAGGTGTTGCGCGAACGTCGCGAATCGCTGTTCGCTCGCCGCCAGTTCGATTTCGCGCAATCGGCGGACCCGCTCGCGTCTGGCGTGGTCCAGGGTCAGGTCACGGGTCACCTTGGCAAAACCGATATGGCGATGCTCATGATCGTAGAGCGCGGTGACCACGACGCCGGCCCAGAAGCGCGATCCGTCTCGCCGCACCCGCCAACCCTCCGCCTCCGCCGACCCGCGCGCCAATGCCTTGGCGAGCAGACGGTACGCCGCGGCTGCGTCCTCAGGCATGTAGAACAGGCTCAGATGCCGGCCGATTACCTCCTCGGCCGGGTATCCCTTGATTCGTTCGGCGCCGATATTCCAACTGACAATCCTGCCATCGGGATCCATGAGGTAGATCGCATATTCCCGGATGCTTTCGACCAGGATGCGGAAGCGTTCTTCGCTGCGGCGGAGCGCTTCGTGGACATCGTCGGGCGCTGTCGACTGGTTGGTGGGAATGGCCGCTCTCCAGGATTGACTGATGCCGGGTAACGAGTTGGGGACGGTTCCATCAACGCGAGATGCACGACGGCCTCGCGGGGAGGGGTTGCCTTATCTTGCCCGGGCCGCACCCATCAAGGCACGTCCTGGTCGGAGAACCGATGACACCGCTTCGCGACAAGATCCCCGCGCTGCCTGCCCGGCTCGAAGGACTGGCCGCACTCGCCACCAATCTGGCGTGGACATGGCACCGACAGGCCCGCGCGCTCTTTCGCAGGGTCGACGAGGCCCGCTGGCATGACAGCCATCATAATCCCATCGTCGTCCTGCGCAGTGCCAGCGCGGAGCGGCTCGAGGCGCTGGCGCACGATCCCGACTTCTGCGCGCATTACGACAGCGTGATGGCCTGGTTCGACCAGGAACGGAATACCGCGCAGGGCTGGTTCCGCGACCGCTACCCGGAGATCAGCATCGATCATCCGGTGGCGTATTTCTGCGCCGAATTCGGACTGCACGCGTCGGTGCCGATCTATTCGGGTGGCCTGGGGATTCTCGCCGGCGACCAGGCCAAGACCGCGTCCGATCTGACGCTGCCGTTCGTCGGCGTCGGACTGTTCTACAAGAAGGGATACTTCGATCAGCGCATCACCGCCGACGGGTGGCAGGAAGACTCCGACGAGGTTCTCAATCCGGACGACACACCGCTGGTGCGGGTGCAGGGCCCCGATGGCTCGCCGTTGCTCACGGCGCTGTCCACCTTCGGCCGCACCGTGCACGTTGCCGCGTGGACCATGAGCGCCGGCAGGACGCCACTCTACCTGCTCGATACCGATCTCGACGCCAACGACGAGAACGACCGCATGCTGACCGCCCGGCTGTACTCGGGCAGCGCCGAGCACCGGCTACGGCAGGAATGGATTCTCGGCGCCGGCGGCGTGCGGGTATTGCGTACGCTGGGGATCGTCCCCGCGGCCTGGCACGCCAATGAGGGACACGCCGCGTTCATGATGATCGAGAGGGTGCGCGAGCATCTGGGCGAAGGGACGACCTTCGACGGTGCCGTCGCCGCCGTGCGCCGCAACACAGTCTTCACCACCCATACGCCGGTTCCCGCGGGCCACGACAGCTTCGACATCGGACGAATCGCCGAGTGCGCCGGGGTCGAGTATCTCGGCGAGTTCGGCGATCAGGCGACCCGGGCGCTCGGTCTCGGAGTCCACCCCGGGCAATCGCCGCGACAGTTTCACATGACGGTGCTGGCCCTTCGGCTCGCCGGTCACGTCAACGGGGTCGCGGAGGCACACGGCATCGTGTCGCGGCAACTGTGGGGAGATCTCTGGAGCAGTCGTCCTTCCGAACGGGTGCCGATCGGCGCGGTGACCAATGGCGTCCACCTGGCCACCTGGATGGCGAATCCGATCATGCGGATGCTCGACTATCATCTTGGGGACGATTGGGGTCTCCGGCTCGACGATCCCACCACGTGGGATGCCGTGCTGGGGCTCGACGCCAGAGAGGTGTGGTTCACGCACGAAGACCTGAAGCGCAATCTCTTCCAGTATCTGCGCGAGGAAGCGCGTCGGCGCTGGCGCGACGAATGGCGCCAGGCCGCCCAGGTCGTCGCCGCCGGGACCCTGCTGGATCCGTCGGTGTTCACCATCGGATTCGCGCGACGCTTTGCAACGTACAAGCGCGCCAACCTGCTCTTCCGGGACATCGAACGACTGCGCGCCATCGTGGCAAACCGGGATCGTCCGGTGCAGGTGATCATTGCCGGCAAGGCTCATCCCCACGACACGCCGGGCAAGGAAGTATTGCAGCAGCTCTACCATTACACCCGCGACCCGATCTTCGAAGGCCGGATCGCGCTGATCGAAGACTACGACATGCACCTGGCGCATCTGCTCGTGCAGGGCGTGGATCTCTGGCTCAATCTCCCCCGCGTCCCGCTGGAAGCCTGCGGCACCAGCGGTATGAAGGCGGCACTCAACGGCGTGCCGCAACTCAGCACACTCGACGGCTGGTGGGAAGAAGGGTTCAACGGCAAGAACGGCTGGGCGATCCCCCGGGCCCCGGTAGACAGCGACGCGGAGCCCGCCGATGCCGCCGACGCCGGCCATCTGTACCAGCTGCTCGAGGAGGAGTGCGTGCCGCTGTGGTACGACCAGGATAGCCAGGGCATTCCGCGCCGCTTCGTCCAGCGGATGAAGGAAGCCATCCGGGTGGCCGGCGCGCGCTTCACGGCGCGGCGCATGGTCCAGGACTACATCGATCGTTACTACGCTCCGATCCTGCGCGGCGATCCGTTCGTCGACGATCCGCCGAACGCCTGACGTGCCCAAGCGGACCAGCCCGCCGCTCCTGCCGCCGATCGACGGCGAAACGCCCGGCATCGTTCACGTCGTCGCCGAGTATTATCCGTATGCCCGCACCGGCGGACTGGCCGAGGCGGCTTGGGGCCTGCATCGCGACCAGGATCGCGCCGGCCTGACAACCGCCGCGATCCTGCCGTTGTACCAGGCGGCGCGTCAACACCTGCGCCGCCCCGAACTGGTCGGCGAACCGTTCACGCTGCAGCTCGGACCTGGTGCGGAAACATTCCGGCTGTGGCATGAGCTGGAGCCGGCATCAGGCACCCCGACGTATCTCATCGAGCACGAGGGCTTCTTCGGCCGCGCCGGCCTCTACGGCGAGAACGGCGTCGATTATCCGGACAACGACCGGCGCTTCGCGGCGTTTTCGGCCGCGGCCGCGGCGATCCTGCCCCGGGTGGCATCGGGACCGATCCTGCTGCACGTGCACGACTGGCATACCGCGCTCACCCCGGTCTACCTGCGTACCTGGTGGCAGCACGATCCGTGGTACCGGCGGATTCCCGTCGTCCTTTCCGTGCACAACGGCGGATTCCAGGGCCATTTCGGCCCGGGCCTGCTCCCCGAAATCGGTCTGCCGTGGAGCCTGTGGACGCCCGACAAGCTGGAGTGGTACGGCAAGACCAATTTTCTGAAGGGCGGCCTGACGCACGCCGACATGGCGACCACGGTGTCGCCGACACACGCCGACGAATTGCGGACGGCGGCGGGCGGATTCGGCCTGCAGGAAGTGTATCAGTGGATGGGCGACCGCTTCACCGGCGTACTCAACGGCATCGACCAGACGGTATGGAATCCCGCGACCGATACCATCACAGCCGCTCATTACTCCCGCGCGAGGCTGGCGGGCAAGCAGGCGTGCAAGGCCGAACTGCAGCGCCGATTCGGGCTCACGGAGAATCCGGCCATTCCGGTCATCGGTTTCATCGGCCGCATGGCGACCCAGAAGGGGCTCGACATCGTCGTCAACAACACAGCGCTCTTCCATTTCGCCGCGCAGTATGTCTTTCTCGGCAGCGGCGAGCGCCGGCTGGAAGACGCGGTCCACGAGTTGCACGCGGCCATGCCCAACCGGATTGGCGTGGAGACCCGCTTCGCGGACCCGATCGAACACACGGTGATCGCCGGCTCCGATCTCTACATGATGCCCTCGCAGTACGAGCCCTGCGGTCTGACCCAGATGCGTGCGCAGCGGTACGGTACCATCCCGGTCGCCAGGCGAGTCGGCGGCCTCGCCGACACGATTGACGACGGCGAGACCGGCTTTCTGTTCGACGCTTTCGACGACCGGGCCCTCGCCGGCGGCGTCTGGCGGGCGCTCACCGAGCAGCAGTCTCCTCGCGCCTGGCGCGAGATGCAGCGCGCCGCGATGGCGCGCGACTTCGGCTGGGCGCGGGTCGCCGAGCGGTACCTCGACATCTACCGCCGCGCCATCGCCCTGGCTGCGGGACGGAACGGGTGACGCTCCGGTTCGTCCTCACCCTCCACAGTCATCTGCCGTGGGTGCTGCATCACGGACGCTGGCCGCACGGAACGGACTGGATTTCCGAGGCGACGCTGGACAGTTACCTGCCATTGATTGCCATGCTGGACCGGCTGGAGGGCGAAGCGGTTCCGGCGCCGATCACGCTGGGGATCACGCCGATCCTGGCGGCGCAGTTCGCCGATCCCGCGTTTCGTGACGAGGTCGATCACTACTTCGCGCATCGCCTGGAGACGATCGACGAGGCGCCGGCGTCGTTGCGCGCCACCGGCGACGACGACCTGCTGCCCCTGGTGGTGTTCTGGCGCGACCACGTTCGCGATCTGGCGCGTACCTGGCATACGATCGGCAAGGACCTGATCGCCGCACTCCGGCGTCACGCGGCGGCCGGTCGCATCGAACTGATTTCGTCGGCCGCGACGCACGGCTTCCTGCCGCTCCTGTCGCGCGACGAAAGCATCCGTTTCCAGCTCCTGGTCGGCCGGGCCGAACACGCGCGGCACTTCGGCGAACTGCCAGAGGGATGTTGGGTGCCCGAGTGCGCCTACCGACCGGGCGGACCGTGGCAGCCGCTCCCCGACGCGCCGTATGCCGCAATGCGCCCCGGCATCGAAGAGCATCTCCGCTTCGCGGGATTCGGCTGGTTCTTCGTCGACGCCCACATGATCGACGCGGGTGAGGCGTGGGATACGTATGGCGGCGAAGTGCCGCCCCCTCCGCGGCCCCGGCCCCCGCGCCGGAGTCCCCGCTCGCCGCACCGTGCCTACCGACTGGCGTCGCCTGGCCGTCCGATTCATATCCTGGTGCGCGATCCGACCACGACCGCGCAGGTCTGGAGCCGGACCGGCGGATATCCGGGTGACGGGCGGTATCTCGAATTTCACAAGATCCGTTACCCTGGCGGCCTCAAGTACTGGTCGGTGACCGACTCCGCGGCGGACCTGGGCGACAAGCAACCCTACCATCCCGCGGCGGCGCGCGTCGCCACGGCGCAACACGCCGCACATTTCCGATCGCTGCTCGAGGCAGTCGAGCGGAAGGCTGCCCCGGCGGATCACATCGTCGCCACGCCGTTCGACACCGAGCTCTTCGGCCACTGGTGGTTCGAGGGCGTCGACTTCCTGCGCCGTGTCTACGAGGATCTGACCGGCGCCGCTGTGCATCCGGCCACCGCGGGCGCGGCGCTCGCCGAGGCGCCGCCACGAACCGCGCTGCGACTCGGCACGGGATCGTGGGGGAAGGACGGCGACTTCTCGATGTGGCTCAATGCCAGGACCGAATGGACCTGGCGGCGCCTCTGGCCGCTTGAGGCCCGTTTCTGGGATGCGGTTCCCTCGGCGCTGCAGCGCTGGCATTCGCGGCACGTCCTCGAGCAGGCGGCGAGAGAGCTGTTGCTGGCGCAGAGTTCCGACTGGCAGTTCGTCATCTCCACCGCGGCTGCCGCGGACTATGCATCGACGCGTTTCGTCGAGCATTGCGACGCGCTGGAGTCGCTGCTGCCGTTCGTCGAGGACGCCACAGCCGACCTGGCCACAGGCAACGCCCGGGCGGCGGCACTGGCTGCGATCGATGGCCCCTTTCCCGACCTGCTCGGCGCTCTGGCCGCGGCGAGCGACGTCCGGCGCACATGACGGCCGGTGCGCTGCGGCCCGACAGCGGCATTCCGCCGCGCCAGGTCGTGATCCACGGGCACTTCTACCAGCCGCCGCGCGAGGACCCGTGGCTGGAACTGGTGCCGCGCGAATTCAGCGCCGCCCCCGACCACGACTGGAACGCGCGGATCACCCGCGAGTGCTATGCGCCGCTGGCGCACGGGCGGATACTCGACGCCGAAGGTGCCGTCCGGCGCACCATCAACGCCTATGCCTGGTGCTCGTTCGATATCGGTCCGACGCTGATGCGATGGCTCGACCGGCACGCTCCGGCGGTGCGGGATGCGATGGTGGCCGGCGATCGCCAATCGATCGCGCGCATCGGCGCCGGCAATGCGATCGCGATGCCGTACGACCACATCATCCTGCCGCTGGCCTCACGGCGCGACAAGGTGACCGAAGTGCGCTGGGGAATCCGCGACTTCCGGACCCGCTTCGCGCGTGAGCCGGAAGGGATCTGGCTGCCCGAGACCGCGGTCGACGAGGAAACGCTCGACGTGATCGCATCGGAAGGCTTGCAGTTCACGATTCTGGCACCGCACCAGGTCGAATTGGTGCCCGAGGGCGGGCGACCCGGCCGGTGGCGAGGCGGCCATGGCCGCGAACTCGCGATCTTCGTGTATGACGCTGCGGCCGCCAACGATGTCGCCTTCGGCGACGCATTGCTCGATGCCGATCGCTGGGCGGGGCGACTGGCCGGCGACCCCGGCGACGGTGACGTGAGCATCAGATCGCTCGCCACGGACGGAGAGACATTCGGCCACCACCACCGGTGGGGCGATCTGGCGCTTGCCGCATTGATTGATCGCGCCGCGTCGGGATCACGGTTGGCGCTGACCAATTTCGCGGCACTGTTGCGTAGCGACCCGCCGCGTGAGGTTGTGCGCGTGGTGTCACCGAGCTCATGGAGTTGTCCGCACGGCGTCGAGCGTTGGCGGCGGGATGACGGTTGCCGGTTCGACCCCGCGACGTCGCAGCAATGGCGCGCTCCACTCCGCGCCGCGTTCGACCGGCTCGCCGCGGCGACCGCTGCTGCGATCCACAGGACATGGCCCCGCAACGCGGGTGACCCCTGGGCACTTCGCGATGCAGCCGGCCCCGACTTCGCCGGCGAGCGTCAGTTGCCGCGCGAAGCGCGCCGGCTGCTTGCCGCTGGTCGTCACGCCCTGGCGATGTTCGTTTCGTGCGCCTGGTTCTTCGACGACCTCGGTCGCCTCGAACCGGCCATCGCACTGCGGCACGCGGCGCGCACGCTGAGCCTTCTCCCCGTCGCCGATGCCGAGCAGCTCGAAGCGGAACTGGTCGCGACCCTGGCCACTGCACGCAGCAATGATCCGCAAAAAGGCGACGGCGCCGCGATCTGGCGCCGCGACATCCTGCCGACCGCGCTCGGTCCGGCCCGACTCGCCGCGGCGCTCAGCGCGCTCCGTGAATTCGCCCCCGACCTGCTCGATGAAATACGGATGCCGGTCCACGAGTGGCGGGTCGAGGGCGATGACATCCTGCTGCGGCACCGGCATACCAGCGAGCACTCACGCTGGCGCGCCGAACCTGTGGTTCACGGGCTGATAGCGACCCGCGTGCACGTACGCGAGATCCCGGCGGGAACGGCGATCGTCTGCTCCGCCGGCGATTTCCCCGAGCCGGTTCGCGTCGCACTGCGCGACCTCGCCGCCCCGCTGATTTTCGAGGCAACGCTGTCTGCGGCCGACCGTGCCTTGCTGGATGCCGGCGAACTCGGCGACAGCGAGGCGCGGCGTCGCACGCTCGAGGGCGCCTGGCGCCTGGTCGAACGCGACGGCATCGACGCCGCGATCATCGTGCTGCACGCCGTGCTCGACCTGTACGAGCTCGACGGGGCCACGCTGTCGCCGGCCGACCTCACGGAGGCCGAAACCGGCCTCGCGGGCATGCCGCATTCGCTGTTGCGGGAGGCGCTGGCCCGGCGCTTCAGCGCTCTCGCCGCCGTCGCGCCATGACGCCGCCGCCCCCTCTCCGTTTCTGCTTCGCGCTGCATCTCCACCAGCCGTGGGGCAACTTCGGATCGGTGTTCGAGCAACACCTGACCGAGGTGTACCGCCCACTCCTGCGCACCATGATCGCCGGCGAGTTCCATCCCGTCGCGGTGCATCTGTCGGGTCCGCTGCTCGAATGGATGGATGAGCACGCGCCGGATTTTCTCGATGAACTCGGCGAGCAGGCCGCCGCCGGACACGTCGAGCTGCTGTGCGGCGGACATGATGAGCCGATCCTCGCCGTGCTTCCGCGCCAGGATCGCATCGACCAGGTACTGCGCCATCGCCAATGGATCCATCACCGGTTCGGGATCGACTCGACCGGCTTGTGGCTCACCGAGCGGGTCTGGGAGCCGTCGCTCCCGCTCGAACTCGCCGCGGCGGGCGTCGACTTCACGCTGGTCGACGACCGCCATTTTCGCGTTTCCGGGTTCGCGCCCGACGAACTCCACGCCCATTACGTGACCGAGGACGGCGGCAGCCAGCTCCACCTCTTTCCGATTGACGAAAAGCTGCGCTACCTGATCCCGTTTCGCCCACCCGACGAGCTGGCCGGATATCTCCGCGGCCTTCGGTCCGCCGGGCACCACCTCGCCATCCTCGGCGATGACGGCGAGAAGTTCGGCGGCTGGCCGGGTACGTTGACGTGGCTGTACCGGGACGGGTGGTTCAACGACTTTCTGGAGACGATGCGACGGCTCCGCGATGACGGCGACGTCGAGCTGTGCCGCTTCGATGTCGCCCTGGCGGCAACCCCGTCGCGCGGCCTCGCCTATCTGCCGTCGGCATCATACCGCGAAATGGAAGGGTGGTCGCTGCCCGTCGAGCCGGCCCGCGCGCTGCTTCGTCTCGAACAGGCTTGGGCCCCCGCGCGACTCGATGGCGTCGAAGGCGGGCTGCTCCGCGGCGGCCATTGGCGCCACTTTCTCGTCAAGTATCCGGAGAGCAACCGGATGCACAAGCTGATGGTGGCACTGTCGGTCCTGTGCCGCGAACACGGCAATCCGACGGAGGCCCGGCGCGCGATCGGGCGTGCCCAGTGCAACGATGCCTACTGGCACGGGGTGTTCGGTGGATTGTACTTGCCGTTTCTGCGCCAGCAGGTGTGGTCAAACCTGGCCGTGGCCGAAGCCCTTCTGCGGCAAGGCGCCGCTCCGGCGGTCGACTGGTCCGACGTCGACGGTGACGGCGCCGACGATCTCTGGGCGCATTTCCCGCGCGACAGCGTGCTCCTGCTCCCGGCGCAGGGCGGACTGATTGCGGCGTGGCTCGACCTCGCCGCGCCACGCAATCTGCTCAACGTGATCGCACGTCACCCGGAGGCGTATCACCGCCCGCTGGCTGCCGATACTCCTGCCGCCGCGGAGACGCCGCCGGACACCGGTGGTGCGCCGTCGATCCACGATCTTGAATCGCAGTTGGGCCAGCCGCCGCCGTTCGACCGTGAATCGCGCGGACTCTTCGTCGATCGCGTCATCCCCGGGGACAGCACCCGGGACGACTTCGTCGCCGGCCGGGTGAGGGCGCACCGCAGTTGGGCTGCGCAGCCGATGTCGTGCGATTGGCATCTGGACGGCAACGCGCTCGATGTGCGACTTACGGCCGACGACCTGAGCAAGACCGTGCGCATCGCCGCCGGCGAGGACACGACCACGATCACCGCGCGCTGGCAGTGGGATCCCGCCCGATTTCCGGCCTCCAGCCGGTTCGCGACCGAGCTTTCGGTATCCGATCCCGTGACCATCGACGCCCCGGGTGCCGACCGGTGGGAGTATGCGATCGAGACCGTGGCGAAGAGCGAACGCGGCTTCGACCGCACCAGCCAGGGAACCGCCATCGTGCTGGCCTGGCCGATCGAACGCGGTGAAGCGGAAGTCACGGTGTCACGGACGGCGCCAGGAGCGGCGCCGGCCTGACCGGGATTCAGTGAATCGCGATGTCGACCGGCGCGCGAATCACCAGTCGGTATGAGTATTCCCAGTGGGTATTGAAGAACGAGACGCTCTTGCGATTGTCGATATTATGGAAACGGACTTCGAGATCCATGGTGGCCGGGCCCTCGATCCGGGTGCGCCGGATCATGCCGATCTCGGTGTATACGCGGTGTGACTGGTAGAACGCCGGATCGTACCCGGTCGAATTGTAGTTGTTGTCGCCGGCATCGCCGCTGAAATCGCGACCGATCCAGTGAAGCGCGAAGATCTCCGCCCAATTCCACGGCGAGATGCCGGCGCGCAGGTAGGTGCCATGCCCGTGCGTGGGTCGATCCGGCGGATAGTCGGGATCGATGTGTCCGCTGCTCCATAGTTCCCATGCCGCGAAATAACTGCGACCGAGACCGGCCAGCGAATCGTGCACCGTGATGCCTACGCCACCGGCATGGTTGTTCGTCACCGGCACCGGGTTGTAGAGCTGGCCGCCGCGATGGTACCAGAGGTGCTGCAGACCGATATCGACCCGGCGGTTCACCGCGAACCTGAACACGTTACCGAGCTCGAATTGCTCCCGCTGCGACGGCGTGTTCAACTTCTGCCAGTTGATCCAGGCCTCACCGTGGAACCGGCCGTGATCCTCGATCCACTGGCCGCCATACTCGATCGGCGTAGTCAGCTCGCGCGTGGTCACCATCAGCGGCTCCAGCAGCCCATGGCGCCGCACCGTCTCGAGCGTGCCGAACACGCCGAGCGCGTGCGGGGTCTGGAACCGGAACGCCAGCACCGGCTTGATCGAGTCGACGAAGTTGTCGGAGCCCCAGCGCCGGTCAGCAAAGAAGCCCGCGCGCAGGGTCACCCGCGGACCGACCCGGTCTTCGAGCCACGACGTCAGTTGTCCGCCGAGAATCGTTTCTCCCACCCGGTAGGGCGTGAAGAATTCCGTGTTGTCGGCGTAGAAGACGGGATGGATGCGCCACGCGAACTGCTGCGCGCGCGCCGCTACGGTCAATACCACCGACGGCAGGAGAAGTACCGGAATCGCCTTGCGGCGAAAGCTGTGACGGGAGCCTGCGGGCGGCACGGTCACTATCTTAGTCTCGTCATGACGACTTCGCGCCTGGTCCGCGTCGGCCTGGTCCAGCAGGCCGTCGGTCCCGATCCCGCCGCCAACCTCGATCGCACCATCGAAGGGATCCACGATGCAGCCCGGCAGGGCGCCGGACTGATCTGTCTCGAGGAGCTTTCCGGCTGGTACTATTTCTGCCAGCGCGAAGACCACACCTTTTTCGCATTCGCCGAAGCGATTCCCGGACCGACGACCAAACGGCTCGGCGCCGTCGCCGCAGAACTCGGCGTCGTGATCGTGGCGTCGCTGTTCGAGAAGCGCGCCGAAGGGCTCTATCACAACACGGCGGCGATCATCGACGCCGACGGACGGTATCTCGGCAAGTACCGCAAGATGCATATTCCGGATGATCCCCAGTACTACGAGAAGTTCTACTTCACCCCCGGTGATCTCGGCTTCCGCGCCTGGGACACCCGTGTGGGCCGGATCGGCGTGCTGGTCTGCTGGGATCAGTGGTATCCGGAGGCGGCCCGGCTCACGGCGATGCACGGCGCCTAGATCCTGCTGTACCCGACGGCGATCGGGTGGCTGCCGAGCGAGAAGGCGGAATTCGGGGAGCGGCAGGTAGCGGCGTGGGAAACGATGCAGCGCAGCCACGCCATCGCCAACGGCTGCTTCGTCGTGGCGACCAACCGCGTCGGCCACGAAATCCTCCCCGGCAGCGGGCCGGACGCGCCGGGCATCGAGTTCTGGGGCGGATCGTTCGTCGCCGATCCCGGCGGCTGCGTCGTGGCGCGCGCCGGACGCGGTGAGGAGATCCTGGTCGCCGATTGCGATCTCGCGCAGGTCGACGTCGCACGCACCCACTGGCCGTTTCTGCGCGATCGACGGGTGGACGCCTATGCCGACCTCGCGCAGCGCTTCCTCGACCATTAGTCGCCCCCCCGCCGCCCGCGGCTATCGGATGCCGGCCGAATGGGCGCGGCACCGGGGGACCTGGCTGGCCTGGCCACACAAGGAGGAATCGTGGCCGGGCAACTTTGCCCCGATTCCCGGAATCTTCGCCGAGATGGTTCGCGAGCTCGCCACCGGTGAGGAAGTCCACATCAACGTCGCGGGTGACGCGATGGAGCAGCACGCTCGCTTCGTCCTCAGCGACGCGCGCGTATTCAGCGACCGGATTCATTTCCATCATCATCCCACCGACGATGCCTGGTGCCGCGATCACGGCCCGATGTTCCTCCAGCGCGAGCAGGACGGCCGGAGCGACGAGCTGATTGTCGACTGGGGGTACAATGCCTGGGGCGAGAAGTACCCGCCGTTCGACCGCGATGATCGGATCCCGTCGCGCATCGCGGCCGAGCTCGGGATCCCCGTCGAACAGCCAGGGATGATCCTCGAAGGCGGTTCGATCGAGGTCAATGGCCGCGGCACGCTGCTCACCACCGAGGCCTGCCTGCTGAACCGCAACCGCAACCCCAACCTCTCGAAGCGTCAGATCGAGAAGCGGCTGCGCGACTACATCGGCGTGTCGAAGATTCTCTGGCTCGGCGATGGGATCGCGGGCGACGATACCGACGGTCACATCGACGATCTCACGCGGTTCGTCGATGAGCACACCGTGGTGACCGTAGTCGAAGACGATCCGCGCGACGACAATTACGCTCCGCTGCGCGACAACCTTCGGCGGCTCGGCGCCATGACCGATCAGGACGGCAATCCGCTGCGAATCGTCGAATTGCCGATGCCGCCGGCGATCCATTATCAGGATCAACGCCTTCCGGCCAGCTACGCCAACTTCTATGTCGCGAACGATGTCGTTCTGATGCCGGGATACGATGCCGGCCGCGACACCATCGCCTCAGCGACATTGCAGCGGCTCTTCCCGACCCGCCGGGTGGTGACGATCGACTGCCGGACGCTGGTCTGGGGCCTGGGCGCCTTCCATTGCCTGACCCAACAGTGGCCGGCTGTATGAGGAGTGAGAAGTGAGAAGTGAGAAGTGAGAACGGAGCAGTGAGGGGTGAGGAATAGGGATGAGGGGTGAGGGTCCGTTGGGCGCTGGGCGCTGGGCGCCGGGCGCTGGGCGCGACGGCAGCTCGCGGCGGGGCATCGATCCATCCATGGTGCAACCCTGACCGCGCCGACTCCGTCCAATCGTTCGTGACTGCCATCGCGATGACCACCTCCTCCATCCGGCACCGGAGCGCTGCCGTCGAGATTGAATCACTCGATGCCAGCCGCGCGGCCACCGGCGATCAGGCGGCATTCGAGCGACTCTACCGGCGGCACGTCGCACGGATCCATACCCTGGTGCGGAGGATGGCGGACCACGACACCGCCGACGATCTCACCCAGGACATCTTCGTGCGGGCCTGGGACAAGCTGCCGACTTTCCGCGGCGAGAGCGCTTTCGGGACCTGGCTCTACCGGCTCGCGGTCAATGTGGTGCTCTCCCGGCGCCGCGGAGAACGCGGCGAAAGAACCTGGATCCTCGACGACGAGCTCGCGATCACCAATGCACCGGGGCCGGCAAGCCACGTGGCGAGCCGCATCGATCTCGACGCGGCCATCGCGCTGCTCCCCGATGGTGCCCGCAAGGTGTTCGTCCTCCACGACGTCGAGGGATGGACGCACGAGGAAATCGCCCAGCAGATGGGGCTGGTACCGGGGACGTCGAAGTCACAGCTATCGCGCGCCCGCGCCGCGTTGCGGAGGATGCTCGATGCCGATTGATCGCGACGAGGATCCGGTCGTCGCCGAGGCGGTTGCCCGGCTGCGAGACGAGCAGCCGGAACGTGATCTCTGGCCCGGGATCGCCCGTCAGCTGGAGCCGCATCGGCAGCGAGGCGTCATCATGCTCCGCTGGCCGGTGGCGCTCGCGGCCGGACTGACAATCGTGGTCGCGTCGTCCGCCGGGACTATGGCGCTGCTCCGCCGCGCCGCGGCGGATGCGGCCGGGACGATGGCGCCCGCGACCGTTGCCGCCACGCCGGCGGCATCCGACACGGCCGCGTTCGGACCGGCCGATGCTGCGCTGTCCCGCGCGATCGATCAACTCGAAGACGCAGTCCGCGCCAACCTCAGTCACCTCGACCCGGAAGCGCGCGCCAGCGTGAACCGCAGCCTCGACCTGCTCGACAAGGCGATCGCCCAGGCCGCGGCGCGGCAGAATGCCTCGCCCGACGATCCGCGGATCGCCCAGTACCTGACCAGCACGCTCCGCAAGAAGCTCGACCTGCTGCGGACCGTTGCGCAGCTCACGCAACCGAGCACCGGCGCATGACCGGCCAGCTGCTACTGATCGCATTGTCGCTCGCCCGGATCGATCCCGACACGGCGATTCACCTGCCGCGCAACGGCGCGGTCGAGATCGACACCCGCACGCTCGATATCACGGTGCACATCGGCGCCGGTGATGTGGTGACGGTGCGCGGGGGCGATGCGGAATTGGCCGGTGGCACGCTGCAGATCGACGGCAACGAGGACGACCGGCGGGTTCGGGTGCTCGACGTCACCGTGCCGGCGTGGGCCCGACTCGAGGTCAGCTCCGTCAATGGCAACCTCACCTTCAGCGGTTCGCCGTCGCGGCTCCATGCCGAAACCGTCAGCGGGTCCATCCGCCTCAACGGCGGCAGCGGCGATGCCGAGCTGGAAGCCGTCGGAGGGCCGGTCACCGTGACCGACTTTCACGGCACGCGCCTGTCGATCGACGCCACGGGCGACAGCGTCGCGGTGACCAACGCCACTGGATCGATCGAGATCGATGCCATCAACGGCAGCGTCGCGATGCGCGGCATTCGCTCCGACCGGGTGGCCGCGGCGAGCGTCAACGGAGGTGTCGCCTTCGAAGGCGCGCTCTCGCCGACCGGCCATTACGAGTTCACCAGCCAGAACGACGACGTGACACTGACGCTTCCGGCCGATGTCAGCGCCCGGATGCGGATCAGCACGATGAACGGCGGACTGCGCACCGAGATTCCGGCGACGACCACCGGGATTTCGGCGCGGGCGACCCCGGGCGTGAAAGGCGGGGACAAGCATCAGGAGACGGACGGCGAGCGCACCTTCATCGTCACCTTCGGAGCGGGCTCCGCACAAGTCACCGTCGACGTGTACAACGGCAACCTCGTCGTCAAGCGCCAACGCTGAGGCGGCGCCGCGGCGCCCCGCCGCTAACTGAACTTCGGCGGCCGCTCGAGGTGCACGTCGCTGACACTCTGCCACGCGTGCGCCAACCGGAGCAGGAGATCTTCGCGGTACAGGGCCGCCACGAAGGACAGCCCCTGGTTGCGCGGGTCGGTCGGTACCGTCCCCGCGTGATGCGCCAAGGGAACAACGATCTGCGGGTTCCCGGTGAGATTGGTCGCGGCGAGGTTGCCGCCTCCGGCCACGACATCGACTCTGCTGAAGAACTGGTCATACTGATCGATCAGCAATGACCGGGCACGATTGGCAAGGACGTAATCGACCGCCGACACGAGGGTCGCCGCCCGGAAAGTGTTCGGCCAGGCGGTCTGGATCACCATCTGATCGACGGTGTTGTCGCGGGTGATGGCCGCGAAGGCCGCACCGGCTTCGACATCGAGGATCGATGACATGGCGCTGGTCGACGGCTCGGTCGGCCAGGTGATCGGCACGAAGTGCGCTCCCTGCTTCTCCAGCGCGTCGAGCGCCCTGCGATTCGCTTCGTAGTTCGCCATGACCGCCGCCGGATTTCCGCCGCGCCCCCTCCCGAACCCCCGCCCTCTCCCCCTCCCCCGACCGGTGTCACGTGCCGCGGCCGCGCGCATCGCGGCGGTGTCGGGCGGCTGCATCATGTTCTCCGGCACGCCGATCCGGATCCGGGAAAGCGGCAGATCGGGATCGAACTCGAACGGCATGGTCCGCGACGACGGATCCCGCGGATCGGCGCCGTGAATCGCCGCGAAAACCAGGGCCAGGTCCTCGGCACTCCGCGCGATCGGCCCCACCTTGTCCATCGTCCACGACAGCGCCATGGCGCCGTACCGTGACACTCGACCGAAGGTCGGTCGCAGGCCACTGACGCCGCACACCGTCGACGGCGAGATGATCGATCCCTGCGTTTCCGTCCCCAGCGCGAAGGGATAGAGTCCCGCGGCGACACCGCTCGCCGAGCCTGCCGACGACCCGCTCGATCCCTGGGACGTGTTCCACGGGTTCTTCGTCTGGCCTCCGAACCAGGTGTCGTCCTGCGCGAATTCGCCGAGCGACGTCTTGGCGACCAGCACCGCGCCGGCGGCGTCGAGCCGCTCGACGACGGCGGCGGTCACGTCGAGCACCCGGTCCTTGTAGATCGGCGAGCCCCAGGTGGTCGGATACCCCGGCACCGCGAAGAGATCCTTGGCACCATACGGGATGCCGTGCAGCGGCCCGCGGAACTTGCCCGCCTTCACCTCGGCGTCGAGACGGTCCGCCTGGGCGAGCGCCCGATCCTTCGTGGGAGTGATAATGCAGAGGAGCTCGGGCGTGTACCGCTCCATCCGGTCGAGGCAGCGCTCGACCAATTGCCGAGACGTGACCGCGCGCCGGTGAATCAGGCGGCTCAACGCAGCCACGCCGGCGTAGGCCCAATCGGCTTCGGTCTTCGGCGTGGCGACCGGCCGCGCCGCTCTCGCCGGACGCGGCGTACGTCGTGGCTGCCCCACCGGCGTCTTTCCGATCGGCACCGGATCGAAGTGGTACGCCGGCGCGACGCTATTCGGGAGCGGGATGGCGTGCAACAGCACGTAGCCGTTCAGGGCGCGCTGCAGCGTCTGCAGCATCATCTCCCGGTCCTTCGGCCTCCACGAGAGTCCGAGGACGTTCTCGGCGGCGGCGATCTGGTCGACGGTGATCGGCTCGATTCGCACCAGGCCCAGCGCCCCGCGCCCTGAGCCCGGGGAGCCCGGGGAACCCGGAGCGACTCCATCCCAGAGATTGGTGGCAAACCGCGCCGGCAATCCTGCGGCGGCGCACGCGGAGACGAACCCACGACGGTCGATGACGACGGGCATAATGGACGACTCGCGGACGAAGGGTGATGGCGAGGCCGGTGCAACCCTTCCGGCCGGCCGCGCCGTCTCAACGTCCGGAAGATTGCGACTGGAACCCCTTCCGCCAAGGACGTCACCCATGCGCACCGCCCTGCTGCTCGCCGCCTGCCTCGTCGTTGGCGCGGATGCCGCCCCCGCTCAGGGGTCCGCCACCGACTACCGATTCACGCCGGCGCTGCATGCCGGCCAGCGGCTCTCGATCAGCAACATCGACGGCTCGATCTCGATTACCCAGGGCGGCACCGTGGCGGAGATCGTGGCTCACAAGATCGTCCACCGCGGTGACGGCAGCCGGGTCAAGGCGATCATCGAGCAGACCTCCGACGGCTACCTCGTCTGCGCTGTCTACCTGGTCCGCGGCGAAGATCGCGACACCTGCGGCGGCAATCACGGCAACGGCAACGACGATGAGGCCCTCAACGTGGATGTGCAGTTCGAGGCCCGGGTTCCTGCCGGGGTACGGCTCAGCGTGCACAGCGTCGACGGCGCCATCACCGCCCGCGGCATCGATACACCCGCGATCATCGGGACCGTCGACGGCGACATTACCTTCGACGGCAAGGCTCCGGAATCACTGAACACCGTCGACGGCCGGATCACCGCCGCCATCGGCGATGCGGGGTGGGATCACAACGTGGCGCTCAGGTCGGTCGACGGCAGTGTCGACGTGACATTGCCCGCGGCGATCAACGTCACGCTCACCGGCAGCTCGGTCGACGGCGAGATCACCAGTGATTTCCCGGTCACCCTGGCCGGCAAGTGGGGCCCGCGATCGATGCGCGGCACGATCGGTTCGGGAGGAACTCGAGAGTTGCGGGTCAGCACGGTGGACGGCGCAATTCGTGTCCACCGCGGGAGCTGACCCGATTCATCGACCTGGAAGCCGCGCGGTCCGGCGGCAAGGAGTGAACCATGCGCGCATTGATTTCTGGTCTGCTCATGTCTGCAGCCGCGTTACCGGCGGCGGCGCAGACTACCCACTACAGC
>JBOHRZ010000008.1:0-20736 GCA_050732975.1 Gemmatimonadales bacterium | reverse complement strand
AGCGATCGATGGTGATCGCGGGTTCCTCCCCGGTCAGATCTTGTGATACGTCACGCGCGCCGCGCGCTCGCCGTCCTCGGCACAGTACAATTCGAAGTCCGCAAAGAACCGCGGCGCTTCGCCGCGCAATGTTTCGAGCACCTTCACGGCCAGGCGGCGGATTTCACGCTCGGCGCCTTCGCCCAACCGGAGCTCCAGCATGGTCCGCCAGGCGCGCACGTTGCCGCTCATTACCAGCTTGGTCTCGGTACCGTTGGGCAGCACCGAGCGTGCCGCTTCGCGCGCCATCTTGCGACGGTGAATCCGGTTCTCGACCCAATGGTAGCGCTGCATCAGCTGCTCCACCGCGGCGACGTAGGCTGCCTGCGCGGTCTCCACCTGCGCCAGCCAGGCGGCCTCGGCTTCCTCGTCACCCTGGATCGCCGGCGGCACCACGAATGCTGCGTCCGACTCGTCGACATAGCGCTGCGACAACTGCGAATACCCGAATCCGGCCCGATGGCGCACCAGTTCGTGGGTCAACGAGCGGGACACACCCTCGATCAGGAGCACGAACACCGCGTGCTCGAAGACGGAACCGTGCCCCTGCTTCAGAATATTGGTGAGATACTCCGCCGTCGAGCGGTTGGCCGGGTTGCGCTGGCTCATGTAGCAGAGCCGCCCTGCGAACTCGGCAAGCCGCTCGGCGTCCGTCCCCGGCTCCGCCCAATGCACGGCAAGGTGCGCCGGTTCGAGAAACTGGGGCCTGGCAATCAGGGTTACAACCGGCTCGCGATACAGGTTCATCCGGAAAAGTTACCTCGACCCGCGCGAGCGACGCGACCCGGACCACGGACCCGGCCCGCGTACCGCGCGACCGGCGGAGTTCCTGAGACCGATACCGAAGGAAGCCGGATGACGAGGGTATCCGGTCGCGGCTTCTTCTTCGCCGAATCGATGACCGGCTTCGTCACCACCGAGTCGGCAGCGGGCTTTTTCTTCGCCGAATCGATGACCGGCTTCGTCACCACCGAGTCGGCAGCGGGCTTTTTAGTTGCCGAATCGGCGCCCGGCTTCTTCACCACCGAACCGGCGGCAGGCCTCGTGACGGTCGTGTCGCGGGCCGGCTTTTTCGCGGACCCGCTGTCCGCCCGTGCCGTCGTGTCCACGCCGCCGTAGGTGCGTGCGAGCTGTGCCATGATCAGCACGATGCGCCCCGACACCGGATTGTTGGCCGGGACCTGCTCCTCAAGGTCGCGCTCGGGACGCGAAGGGTCGACCATCGGGCGATACACGGTCTCTATCGTCACGTTGCTGTAGTTCGGTTTGCTTTCGACGGGTCGCGACGGGTCGATCCAGGCACGGACCCTGACCACGCTATCGCCGATGGGACGTCGGTTGGTGGGCTGGAGCGTGCCGGTGTCGAACCACCCGGTTTCGAGCCATCCGTCCTTCGGTTCGGTGCGGCGCACCGGAATCGAATCCTGGTCGAGCATGACCGCCAGAGCAGAGGTCGCGTCGGCCACCGGGAGCTCGATTTCGATAATCTGCGCCGCGGGCACAGGTGGGAACGCCGGGCGTGTCGTGGTCGGATAGCAGCCAACCAACGCGACGGCGATCGGCAGGGCTGAGAGCCTCATTTGTCGAATGCCTTTTTCATTTCCTGGGCGATTCCCCGGACCACCTGTCCGATCGGGGTCGCACGCGGCGCAGCATCGTGACCCGACGGCAGGGAGGGACGCCGCTCCAGTTCGTCCAGAGCTCGCTCCAGGCCGAGGCGGGCACGACGTTCAACGCCGCCGAAGGTCCGCATCACGGCGTAGCCGACGCCACCCATTCCCACGACCGGCACCATCGCGAGCAGCACCGGCGCACTGATCACCATGAGCACCCCACCGACCACCAGGCCGGTGGCCGCCAGGCCGCCGGCGCCGCCGATGATTGCCGCACGCGCCCTGCGCATCGACCCGGCAAGCATCACGTGACAGAAACCGGATTCGAGCGGGGTGATCACCGCGGTGATCAGCTCGACTTTGCCGAGATAAGGCCTGGCCCGGGACGGATCGAACATCGCGCCGACGCGCCGCATCGTGCCGGCGAGGGCATCCATCGGCTCGAAGGTCAGGCGGCCCGCCGCCGATCGCTGCACGACGAATCGCTCGTGATGGTCAAGCCAGCGGGTGAGGTTGGCGGCGATGCCGTCGTCGCTACCCTGCACCACGCGATCGGCCGTGACCTCGCCGTGCCCGACCCAGCGGTCGAGTGCGGTCGGCGATGAGGCAACGGGCCGGACCCGTTCCTCGATCAGAGCCTGGCGAAGGTGCTGTGACGAAATGCCCACCTCGGTACCGAGCGCGAGGACTTCGTCTTCGCTCAGCGTGTCGCCGATTTCCCGCGAACCCGCCTGCAGTTCGGCCGCGCGCTGCAGGACGCGCTCCAGCGCGGCACGATCGAGACGGGCCGGCAGCCGTTCAGTCATCGACCCGCTTCCAGAGTCTTACGCCGCAGTCCGGGCAGTGCTTCCATCGCCGCTCCACGGACCCACCGCATTCGGGGCATACTGGCGTGCGCTGGTCGCCACCACAGAAGGGACAGAATTTCGCGTCCCGTCCCGCTGGAAGCGCCTCGCCGCAGCTCCAGCAGTGTTCGCTCGCCTCGGCTTCGGATGTCATGATCATCTCCTGATTCGCGAGCGGTTGGTTCGGAGTCGCCGGCGCAACACTCGCCGTCGGTGGTTCGGGCGACGAAGGCGTCGGTTCCGGCGATGGTGCATGCGCTTCGCCGCTCACGGAAATCGTCACCTCGGCCGATCGCAGCAACTGCAGCACGTCGAGATCGGGCAACTTCGAAGTGACCGTTGCCTTGGCCATGTCGGCCGCGTCCATCGGTTCGACACGGGCCAAGCCGCCTTCTTCGGCGAGCAGCCGCAACACCATCGCCTCGTAGTCCTCGCTGGCATCGATGCCGAGGACGCGGCGCGCGATGCGGTAGGGGAACACCGTGTCGAGCAGCGCGCTTACCGGGATCGGGCCGCCCCGGATGCCACCCTGCTTCTGCCATCGCGTCAATACCGCCGCCGCGAACTCCTCCAACTCCTTCATGCTTCCTCCGCATGCGCCAGCGGCTGTCCCGACGCCACACGGGCAGCGACGGCATCGAACGCCGCATCGGCATCGTAGCCGCGAAAGGCGCCCCGCTGTTGCCGCACCGCCAGCCACTGCGTGAAGCTGGACGCCGCCAGCCCCGCGGAAGTTTCCTGCGTCGTCGCGGCCCGGATCGCGAGATCGTTGGCGTACTCGTTCTTGGGATGACCGGCGTGACCGCGGACCCAGGTCAACTGTGTCTCGTGCAGCGCCAGCGACTGCCAGAGCGAGCGCCAGAGTTCGAGGTTCTCGATCGGGCCGCCCTTGCGTGTCCAATTGCGCGCGATCCAGCCGGGAAGCCACTCGCGCACGCCGCGGACCAGATACTCGGAGTCCGATACCATGAGCACGCGCAACCGTTTGCGCTTCTGACCCAGCAGTTGCAGCGTGGCGATCGCGCCGCTCAACGCCATGCGGTTGTTCGTCGTCGCGGGAGAGTGCAGGTAGAGGTCGCGACGCTCGATGCCGGCGCGTCCGCGCACTTCGACCAGCGCTCCGGCGCCGCCCGGATTGTCGCCGGGTTTCCCGTTGCCGAGGCAGCTCTCGTCGAGGTGAACGACGGCGATGGGGAGCGGGCCGCGTGTCAACTGTCGAGCATCTGGAAATGATCGAGTTCGTCGAGCACGAATACCATTTCCTCTCCGGTCATCGAAATCAGCCCGGTGAACGCGTCGCGTCCGCGTGACTGCAGGAGCGCGGTCGGGATGACGACGTGTTCGTTGCCGCGCCGGCGCAGCACCACGCGCCGCCGGTTGCGTACCGCCGCTTCGAGCTGTTCCATCCGCTCCGGCGTCCAGCGAAAAGTTCCCACGCCGACAAACTAGCCGCGCGGCGGGCGCGGCACCGCGACCCACTTGCCGCCCAGCATTACCCTGCTCACCGCACGGACGTTGGCAACCGCCGCGACCGGATCGCGGCGCAGCACGATCAGATCGGCGGCAGCACCCGGCCGGATCCGCCCCAGCGAATCCGCTCGCAGCAGATCGGCCGACCAGAGTGTCGCCGCGCGCAGCGCATCGAGCGATGAAAGCCCGGCGCCGGCGAGGAGTTCGATCTCGCGGTGCAGCGACTCGCCCGGGACGAGCGACGGATCGGGCGTGCCGCTCCCGGCAGCGACCCTGCCACCCGCCAGGACGAAGTCGCGCACCAGACCGTCCTGCCTACTCCGCCCGGCGCCGCGTCGGCCTCCCGGAGGCCGAACCGGCGGGAAGGCGCCCCACCGCATCGGCGGGGATTGCCACCTCGGCCGCCGGGCCGACCGCGACGATGTGACGATCGCGAATCAGGACCACCGCCCCCTCGATCGAGCGACCCCTCACCACGTCGACGACCGTTGCACCGGAGAGGGCGAGCACGTCGTCGGACGGGGGAACACACGCCGCGGCGAGCACGGCGGCGGCGCCCCAAACGCAACGCGCCCCGGCCGGGCCGGGGCGCATCGTACCACGACGGAACCGCCAGTTCACCGGCGCTTCTTTCCCTTCCGGGAGGACTTGCGGTCCGACCGCTTCGGCGCACTGCGCCGCGCCGACTTCCGGGCGCCCGCTTTCCGGGCGGCCTTCTTCGGGGTCTTCTTCGCGGTCTTTTTCGTGGTTTTCCTGGCGACCTTCTTCGCGGCTTTCTTCGCCGTCTTCTTCGCGGCCTTCCCCTCACTCCTCGCCGGGGCATGCCTGGGAGCCGTCCGTGCCACCGGGCGCGCCGGCTTCCTCGGCGCGGCCTTGGCGGCGGGGCGCTTGCGGGGTTTCGCCGATACCGTACCCGGCGCCGGTTCGGGAACGTCAAAGCGCGGCACCGGAGCCGGCATTGCGGCCTCCCCTTCCAGAGAGCCGTACTGGAAGTCGAATGATCCTTCGCTCATCACCATCGGTATTCTCCCGCGTTCAGGCGGCAAAAGGGGTTGTGGTTGAACCGGCGTGAAGCTCACCGTGTTGCCCGGTACGAATCGCTATTATATGTCGCGTCAGATTCCCGCTTCTGCAAGGTGTCCGCGAACCAGCATGCTCGCGCTCTGTCTCACCGCCCGAGGCCATGATGACCACGTCGAGGTCGTGGAGCTGCCGCGCCCGGACCTGCGGTCCGCCTCTGACGTGCGAATCGCCGTGCGGACGGCCGCCCTCAATCACCTCGACCTCTGGGCCGCCACGGGCGCCCCCGGCGTTCCCCAACCGCCGCTGCCGCACATCGTCGGCACCGATGGCGCGGGCGTGATCACCGAAGTCGGCGACGACGTGACCCACGTTCGTCCCGGCGACCGGGTGCTCATCAATCCGGGCGTGTCCTGCGGCGAATGCGAATGCTGCCTTGCGGGGGAAGAGGTTTTCTGCCGCAAGTTCGCCATCCTTGGCGAGCACCTTCCCGGGATCGCGGCCGAAGAAATCGTGATCCCCGGCCGTAACGTGCTCGCCATCCACGGCGATTGGTCCTGGCCCGATGCCGGCGCCTTCACCCTGTCAATGCTGACAGCGTGGCGGATGCTGACGACCCGAGCCCGGCTCTCCCCGGCCGAGACGGTGCTGATCTGGGGAATCGGCGGCGGTGTGGCCTTGGCGGCCCTCGCCATCGCGCGTCATCTCGGGGCCAGGGTCGCGATCACATCGTCATCGGATGACAAACTTCGCCGCGGCCGAGAACAAGGCGCCGAGTACGGCGTCAATCACGCCACCAGTGACGATCCGGCGCGGGCCGTGAAGAACCATTTCGGCGCCGGAGTCCATGTGGTCGTCGATTCGGTGGGCAAGCCGACGTGGCAGACATCGCTCCGCGCCCTGCGTCCCGGAGGCCGGCTGGTTACCTGCGGCGCCACCGGCGGGCACGATGTCGAACTCGACGTGCGCCGCCTGTTCTGGTTCCAGTGGTCCCTGTTGGGATCGACGATGGGGACCCGGCGCGAATTCGCCGAGATTGCGGCACTTGGCGACGCCGGCCGGCTGCGGCCCGTGGTCGACAGCGTGGTGCCGCTGGTGCGCGGTGCCGACGCGTTCCGGCGCATGAGCCGGGGCGAACAGTTCGGCAAACTCGTGATCGAGGTAAACCCATGAACGATCTGATTGACCGGCTTCGCACCGGTGCCGAGCAGTTGTGGACGGTGCTGCCCGCCATCCTGGTCGCCACCGTGATCCTGCTGGTGGGCTACTTCGTGGCCCGGCAGATCGAGCGCTGGACCGACCGCACCCTCAAGCGGCTCAACTTCAACAAGGTGGCCGAGGCGGGCGGACTGCGGGAGGCGGTGGATCGGACCGCCAGCGGCCTCGACCCGGTGCACGCAGTCGGCAAGCTGTTCTTCTGGCTGGTCATGCTGGTGGTGATCCTGCTGGCTTCCGCCGCGCTGGGACTCGACAGCATCAATCGGATGTTCGGTATCATGCTGGGGTTCATCCCCACTCTGATCGCCGCCGTGGTCATCGTAGTGCTCGGGCTGGTGGTCGGCGAATTCGTTCGCGGGCTGATCCTCGCATCGGCCGGAACCGTGGCCGGCGTCCCCGTCCTGGCCAACGTCGCCAAGGGTTCGATCATTGTGATCGCGGTCTTCATGGCCGGGCAGCAGCTCGGGATCGCCGAGGAACTCGTCACGGCGGTCTTCACGCTGGTGCTGGGAGCCGTCGCGCTGGCCTTCGGCCTCTCGTTCGGACTCGGCAACACGGCGCTCGCCGGCGAGATCACCCGGCGCTGGTATGGCGAGTATCGCGAACGGCGGCGCCGCGCCGAAGAGGCCCGCCGCGCAGCGGAAGAAGCCGAGGAACGCAGCGAGTAGCGTCCTCTCCCGGGAGTTGCTCAACCATCGGGAGTGCCACCGCGCCCGGCAGCGTCAGTGGGTGGTGTCGCTCGGCTCGGGTGGCGTGGCGAAGCGGAGCAGCCGGACCCCGCCCGGAAATTCCTCACCCATGAGGATATTGGTCGAATCGACGCTGAGCGCCGTGCCGCGGCTGGGAACCGCGACGTAGTAGAGAACACCGCTGCTGTCGACGACCTGGAAATGTCGGACCGGCGAGAGCGCCGTGTCGCTCTTGGCCAACCACATGCGGTTACCCGGCATCGGAAAGACATGCTCGAAGGGCGGCTTGATCGGTGAGTTCGGCAGACTGGCGACCGCGTCGCGCTGATCCTCCGGATAGTGCTGCAGGAAGAGCTGCCGGTCCATCGGCGTAACGGTAAGGACCCGGTCGGGAAGGCGCGGCGATCGCTCGACCTTCTTCGCACCGGGCCGGTGCCACTCGATCTGGTTCTGATACACTCTCGCGATCCACAGCGTGCCGTCGGGGAAGACGCCCCAGGCGTCGTCGCCCGACATGGTCCGCCGCTGGTACCGGATCCCGTTCGTCCCCGGCACCTTGGCGAGATCGGGCGGCGCGAGGCGCGCCACGGTATCGAAGCGGGACAATTGCGGATCGGCGCGCACCACGGCTGCACTGTCGAGCAGGCCGCTGCCGTCCGCCTTGGGATCGGGCGAGAGCTGGAAATACCATTGCCCCGCGGCATCGCGCGCGCGGGGCAGCGCCCGGTTCAACTGGTCCGGCGCGGGCCATGCCGCGACGCGCTGCCCGTCGAGCGTCCATGCGGTGAACCGCGCCAGGCCCCAATCGCCGACGATCGCGGTGTCGCCCACGGCGACCAGCGAGCTGGGATGCGGCACCTCGGCGCGGCTCATCCCCGGGAACGGCTCGACTTTCTTCGCGCCGAAGTCGACGATATCGACCTGGTTGTTGGCCGGAGCCAGCACCAGCCATCGATCGTTGCCGAGCGGCGCGGCCGTCGTGATGCCGACCACCGGCACCACCAGCGTATCGACCGATCCGGCCACCGTCACGGTCGGCGGGGGCGGCTTCGGCGCCCCGCACGCCGTCACGAGCACCGCGACGCCGAAGGGAAGAAATCGCATGATGGGAAGATACCTTCGGGAGATGACAGCGCCAGAACGAACCGATGGCGATTGGCTCCGATCAGAGGCGCCGACCGGAATCGAACCGGTGATGGAGGTTTTGCAGACCTCTGCCTTACCACTTGGCTACGGCGCCGGAGCGCGGGAAAGTACGCCCCGCAGGATCGATCTGCAACGCGGCGGAGATTGGCGCGGACTCGATCCGTACCGGAGCGCAACGGTGCATGAGCCCGGATCAACACCCACCGCGGGCCGTCGCCCGACGATGCCATCGGGTGCATCTTTCCCCGCCGCCGTCCGGGCCCGGTGCACGCGACGGCTGACGGACCTTACCGGAATGCCAGGTGACGACAAACCAGACGCCAATCGACTCCGCGCAACCCGCTGCACCCGCCCGCCGCCGCGATCGGGTCCTCGAGGTGATCGCCGTCTACAAGTTCGTCAAGGCCACGCTGCTCACGGCGCTCGGTCTCGGCGCGTTGCAACTGATCCGCTACGACCTGAGCGAGCAGGCGCGCATGCTCTTCGACATGCTCGGTTCGTCGGTCGACGTGGTGCCGGTGTTGCGCGTGCTCCGCGACCTGCGGGCCCTGGGGCCCGAGCAGCTTCGCCTGGTCGGCGCGGGGGCATTCCTGTATGCGGGACTCTTCCTGACCGAGGGAATCGGGCTCTGGCGCGAACGCCGCTGGGCGGAATACCTCACGGTGGTCGCCACGGCGTCGTTCATTCCCTTCGAGGTGTTCGAATTGTCGCAGCGGATCACCTGGCCACGGATCGGCGCCCTGGTCGCCAATGGTGCCGTGGTGTTGTACCTGATCTACCGCCTGCGGCACCCATGGAACTGGCAGATCGCCGGCGCGCGCGACACCTGATCAGGCGTTGACCAGTTCGCCTTCGGCCCGGGCGCCGCGGATGAACACGAGGAACACGGTCGCCCACAGCGGCAGCTCGCCGACGAACTTCATGCTCAACCCGGCGAGCTGCAGGTCGCTGTTGGCGGTAAAGTGCGGCCATACCCGGGGCGCCAGTTCGTAGAGACGGTAGATCGGCCAGTTCGAGAACGCCATCATCATTGCCGGAATGGTCGGGATCGCGGTGGCGCCGAAGATGTACAGAATAGCCCCGAACACGCCGACCCGGTTGACGCTGCGCGGTGCCAGGATAGGCCACCAGAGCAGCCACCCCGCCACCAGCCACGAGAGATCGATCGCCATCGACCCGAGCTGGCTGGTCATGGCGTTGTCGACCACGGTCGGGAAATGGGTGAAGACGACCAGGATGTTGTAGCCGAGAATGCCGACCAGCGGGTGCGCCAGGCGCCGCATCGCGACGCCGTGGCGCCGGATCAGCGCGGCCCACCCGTCGGCGGGAATGCTGCGGATCAGCAGCGGTGCCGCGGCTTCGGTGAGGAGCAGGAACTGCAGCGTGTGGGCGCTGGCGAGATACCCGGCGCCGAGCTTGCCGATCGGCCAATCAAGCGAGGCGAGAAGGATCAGCCAGGCCGCCGCGAACCATCCTACCGGATAGTGCGACCATCCGTCGCGGCGCCCGGCCCGCCACCATGCCAGCGCGACGAGAATGAGCAGCAGATGTATGCCGGGATACCACTGCCAGCTCCAGGTCCACGGTCGGCCCGTAGCGGAACACCACCATTGCATCGCAGCAATCTAGGGACGCGGCGCCGGCCGGTGCTCAGCTCCCGAAGCTCACCAGCAGCGGAAGATCGTGAGCCCAATCGCGCTGGCGGGTGCCGAACGGATATTCGACCCGGCCCAGCCCGTCGCGGGTAAAGGCGATCACCGCGCTGGAATGGCCCACCGTATAGCCGCCATCCGGACCCGGCACGCTTTTCTCGATCGGCGGCAGCCGCAGGTCGCGCTGCGCCGCCGCCACGATCGAGTCGGACCCGGTGAGGCCGATGAAATCCGGTGAGAAGCCGTGCACCCACGCGTCGAGCACCGGCAGCGAATCGCGTTCGGGATCTGTAGTAATAAAAACCACAGTGACATTCCGCTGCACCTCTTCCGGCATCTTGTCCAGCACCGCCGCCAGATTGGCGAGGTGGATCGGACAGACGTCGGGACAGTGGGTGTAGCCGAAAAAGACCAGGGTGACCCGTCCGGCCGTGGCGGAATCGAGGCGGAACGGGCGCCCGTGCGAATCGATGAAGGGCAGGCCGGGCTTGGCGACGGGGACGGCGAGTTCGGTGCCCACGAAGCCGTGGGGCGACAACGTGGCGTCGGCCCGGGCGCAGCCGATCACGGTTGCTACCAGCACCGCGAACCAGCCGCGGTTCACTGCACCGCGCCGGCCGAGAGCATCATCACGTCTCCCCTCGAAACTCGGCGCCGAGGCTCGGCGCCGGCGTCAAAGATATCATCGTGCCGTGCCCCGCGATGCGCCGCCGAACAGAAATCCCTTGCCGATATCGACCACCCATCCCCCCGGCAATCCGGGCTGCGCTGCCCGCCATGCGAGATCGATGCGGTTGGCGGCGACGCCGGGCGCCCGCGAAGCACCGAGCCGCAGCCCGACGCCGTAATCCCATCCGCTGCGCACCGGATCACCCGACCACCATGCGCCGCCGTGATCAACGAACGCCGCCAGGCCGACCCCGACGACCTTGAGGAATTCCGGCGCCACTGTGTAGCGATACTCGGCTGTGGCGAAGAACTCCCGGTCGCCGGTGAAGGCGTGCTGCCGGAAGGCCCGAGGTCCGACGCCGAGCCCGAGGTCGAATTCCGTGCCGGGAAGGGGATTGCGGAGCGCCCCGCCTTCGCCGTGCAGCAGAATCTGGTGCCGCCGGGCCGGGAGGATCACCACCGTGCCGCCAGCGAAGACCTCGCCCGAGTCGAGCCCCGCGCTGGTCAGTGCGCCGTTGGCGGACAGGTCGGCGTAGGCGAACCCGCGCCGGCCGCCGGCCCCGACGTGCGCGCTCAACCCCGGAGCAACGCCGCGGTGCCCGCTGTCATATCCGAAGGCGCGGGGAGCGGCAAAGAGCGACAGTTGCAACACCGAAGAAAGGTCGATGTCCTCATCGCGATCGAACGACTCGAACCCGTGCACGGTCTGGAACCGCGCCCGCCGCAACTCGGCCCAGACTCCCACCGCGCCGGTGGTCGTGGTACGGGCGAACCCCGAGGCGCGGAATGCACTGTCGCCTAGGTAGTCGTCCTGGCGCAGCTGCGCCGCGACGCCCAGCCGCAGATATCCTCTTGGTGACGCCATCACGGCATGGCTCAGGTCGCCACGCAGCAGCAGATAGCGGTCCTGCAGTGTGTCGTTCGGCGTGAGCGCGCCGTCCCGGTACCGGAAGATCCGCTCCCGCAGGTCATTGACCGTCAGTGATGCGCCGTATCGCGAGGCGAGCTGGAAATACGGCAGCGCCATCTGCCCGAAGAAGAGATTACCGTCCGAGCGATTGGCGTATTGCAGCGTGGCCGCCACCTTGCCGGCGATCACGCGGTTGCGGTGGAGTTCGAAGATCTCGGTGCTGCGATCGGGATTCTTCTGGTAGAGGAACTGCAGCTGGGTAATGGTGCCGAGGAAGTTGTCCTCGATCAGCGCGATGGTGTAGGCGACCGATCCGCCGGTGGAGTGAAACCGGAAGTCGGGTTGCGTGGTCCAGGCGTCACGCGTCGTCACGTTCACCGCGACGCCGGAGTCGCTCCGCGTGGTGTCAATCTGCACGTCGCGGAAGACGCCGAGCGCACGGAGGTTGCGCGCGGTCTCGGCGATCCGCGCCGAATCCAGCGACTCGCCGGCGTGGAACAGGAATTCCCGCCGGATGAACCGCGGCCTGGTGGTGTAGTGCAGCGAATTGACGATCTTCGCCACCCAGCTCGAGTCGCTGCGGTCGAAGACGTTGAAGCGTTCGAGGGTGACATCGCTGATCCGCGGCGCCACGGATTGCGCGGCAAGCGGAACGGTGCGGAGGAAGCACGGAAGAGCGACGACAACGAGAAGAAGCCCGCCACCGAACCCCCTTCTCTCCTGGTCTCTTTCTCTCCTTCTCTCCTTCCCTGGGTTCAGCTCAGACTCTCCAGCAGTCTCCACAGTTCGAGCGGCGAGAATTCTGCGAACCGGGTCTTGATGTCCTGCACGGTCCACTCGCGGAAGATCCATGCCGACGAGCGGCGGATATCACCCGCGACGAAATGCACCCGGCCGGCCGTGACCGGTCCGTCCTGCCGGGTCTCGAGGTGGACCGACCAGGTCGTGCCGCCGCGGGCGAGGTCGCCCATGTGATCGGCGCTGGAGAGATCGATCGTATCGGGTGAGGGCGAGGTCATGGCGTCCCAATCGGGTTCACAAGGGTAGTCCAACGCGTCGGCTGGCGCCAGCAGGGCCGTTATATTGGCGGCGCGGGCCCGGTCGCGGCCCGGATCACTCCGCGGAGCCACCGGTGACATCCTCTCCCTCAACCTGCCCCAGCTGCGGCGCCGCGGCGACCGGGAACTTCTGCGCCTCGTGCGGCACGCCGCTGGCGGCACGCAACTGCACGGCATGCGGTAGCGCGCTCACCCCGGGTGCCCGATTCTGCCACAAGTGCGGCGCCGCAGTGGGAGTCGTGGCCGCGAGCGCCGGCGGGATCGGCCCCGCCGCAGTGCCGCTGATGCGAACCGAAGCCAGTCGGACGCCGTGGATCATCGCCGGGACGCTGGTGGTCATCACCCTGGCGGCGGTGGCCTGGGCGGCGAGCCGCCGCGGTGCTCCGCAGGCGCCGCTCATGGCCAATGCCGGCAATGCACCCGGCGGCGTGCCCACCGGCGCGAGTCCGTCGCTCGGGCCGGCGCCGGATATCTCCAACATGTCGCCGCTCGAACAGTTCAACCGGCTCGATACCCGGATCAACCAGGCGATGCAGCGCGGCGACACCAGCACCGTGATCACCTTCACGCCGATGGCGCTGGGCGCATACGCCAACCTGCCACCGGGAGATCGCGGCGTCGATGTCCGCTTCCGCACAGCGATGCTCGAGACCCAGGTGGGAATGTTCGCGCAGGCACGTGCCCTCACCGATACCATCATGACGGAGTCGCCCGACAACCTGCTTGGCTACTATGCCCGTGCCATGATCGGCCAGGTCTCGGGCGATTCCGCGGCGGCCCGCTCGGCCCGCGCCGCGTTCATGTCCCACTACGACGCCGAGATCAAGAAGACCCGTCCCGAGTACGCTCAGAATCGGGACGCGCTCGACCAGTTCCGGACGGCCGCCGGGACCAGACCGTGAGCCGGCTCATCCGGGTCGCGCATTCGCCTGACTCCGACGACGCGTTCATGTTCTACGCGCTCTCCAGCGGCAAGATCGACACCGATGGCCTGCGCTACGAACACGAACTGGCCGACATCGAATCCCTGAATCAGCGCGCACGGCGGCGCGAACTCGACGTCTCGGCGGTTTCGATTCACGCCTACGCGTATCTGGCGCGCGACTATGCCCTCCTCGACAGCGGTTCATCGATGGGCGATGGCTACGGGCCGCGCCTGGTCAGCCGGACGGAAGCACCCACCAATGCCAGGGCGGCGACCCGCGGGCGGCGTATCGCCGTGCCCGGCCTGCTGACCACGGCGTATCTCACGCTGCGCCTCTGGCAACCCGAGTTCGAAGCGGTGGTGACTCCGTTCGACCGGATCGAGGATGCTGTCCGCGACGGCACCGCGGATCTCGGCCTGCTGATTCACGAGGGCCAGTTGACCTATGCCGATCAGGATCTCCGGCTCTGGGTCGATCTCGGCGCATGGTGGCTGGCCGACACCGGACTGCCGCTGCCGCTGGGCGGCAACGTGGTGCGCCGCGACCTGGGACGCGAAGTGATCGCGCAGATCGCCCGCGACCTTCGCGCCAGCATTGTCTACGGACTCGAACACCGCGCCGATGCGTTACGGCACGCGGCGCAGTTCAATCGCGGCATCTCCGACGAACGCACCGACGAATTCGTCGGGATGTATGTCAACGAGTGGACCGTGGGCTACGGCGAACGTGGGCAGGCCGCCGTCCGCCTCCTGCTCGACCGCGCCGCCGAAGCGGGCGTGATTCCCCATCACGTCGACGTGGAGTTCGTTTGAAGCAGGGGTGAGAACGGCAGGGGTGAGGGGTGAGCTAGGAGGGATGAGCGATGGTGGGAGCCCCTCACCCCTCACCCCTCACGCCGTCGACGTTGCAACGTGGAGGGCCCTCGACCGAAGATGATGGAGTATGGCGCGGTGCCCGGAACGCCTTTTGCTGGCTTGGGCGGGTCGGGACTGCAACACGAGTTGCCGACGACTTCGGCACGGGCATTGACGACGGCGACTCCCGGGAGGCTCGATGTATTCCGCGGCACCCAGCACGATCACCGACATCGGTCTCCTCACCACGCTCGTCGTCGACGATGAGGAAGCGGTTCGGAAGACGCTGCAGCGCTTTCTCTCCCGCATCGGCCACGAGGTGGTGACGGCCGACTCGGCTGCGGGGGCGCTGGCGGAGGCGTCGCGCCGCAAGCTTGCCTGCATCCTGCTCGACATGCGGCTTCCCGATGGGTCCGGGCTCGAACTGGTGCAGGCGCTGATCCAGCGCGAGCCGCACGTCGCCATTCTGATGCTCACGGCGGTCAACGACGCCCACACCGCCGCGCTGTGCATGCAGCGCGGCGCAATGGACTATCTGGTCAAGCCGATCGATCTCCCCGAACTCGACCGCGCCATCACCCGCGCGCTGGCCCACCGCCGGGAAATGATCGAGCAGGCGGAAACCCAGGCCTGGCTGCAGCGGGAGATCGTGCAGCACAGCGCCGAGCTTCGCCGCGAACGGCACAACCTCGAGCGGATATCGGTGGCAACCCTCGAAGCGCTGGTCAACGCGTTGGAAGCGAAGGATCCCTACCTGCGGGGACATTCCGCCCGGGTAGCCGACCTGGCCGCGATGATCGCGGCCGAAATGGGCATGGGCGACGAACAGGTCGAGCAGGTGCGCACCGCGGGACGCCTGCACGATATCGGCAAGATCGGCATCCGCGAGTCGGTCCTCGGCAAACATGGTCCGCTCACCGCTGAAGAGTTCGACCACGTGAAGTCGCACGTGATGATCGGCGCGCAGATCCTGGCGCCGCTCACCCACCTCCGCGAGGTCATCGGCTTCGTCAGGTCGCACCATGAGCGTCCCGACGGCACCGGATATCCCGACGGGCTCTCCGGCGATGCCATCCCGATCGGTGCCCGGATCATCGGCGCAGCCGAAGTCTACGACGCGCTCACCACCGCACGTCCGTACCAGGAGAAGATGACCCCCGAAGAAGCGGTGAACCGGATGCGGGATCTCACCGGCACGGTGATCCATCCCGATGTCCATCGCGCGCTTTCCGGCGTCATCGCCCGCCGCGGCGCCCTCGTGTATCTCGACGAACGCGAGTCGCTCGACTGAAGCCGCGGGCCGGCGTCCTGCCGCCCGCATGATCCGGATCCCCGTCGCGTTCGAAGTATGAGGCGAGACGCCCGCGCAGCCGCATTCTTCCCCCATGCGGAGAGGCGTCGTGCTGGTCGAGCTCGTGATCGCGATGGCGGTGGTCGCTCTGCTGACGCTGATCGCGGTGCAGTCGCTGGCCCGCGTCGCTGACGCCGCGGCGGTCCGCGAGGAAGTCTCCCGGGTGGTGGGCGCCATCGACGTCGCCAGGAGCGCCGCGGTGCGGCTCGACGCGACCGCCGCGCTGGCGCTGCTCGACACCGGCTACACCGTGCGGGCTCGTGTGGGGACCGACACCGTCGATACCTGGCACGACGCCGGTCCCGCGATGCGCGGCGTCAGACTCGCCGGCGCCGGAGCGCCGATCGAGTTCGGCCCCGCCGGAATCGCCATCGGTGCGGCCAATCGCACCATCGTGCTTACCCGCGGCGGTGCGCGGCGGGCCATCGTCATGTCGCGGCTGGGACGGTTGACCTACTGAACGTCGTCGATGCGGTACTTGCGGATCTTGGCGAGCAGGGTTGAGCGCGCGATGCCGAGGAGGCCCGCCGCATGCCGCTTGTTGCCTCGGGTGAACCTGAGCACGGCGCGGAGATGCCGCGCCTCGGCCGCGTCGAGTCGTTCCGGGGCCGGGAGGGCAGCGCCCTCGGTGATCACGAACTCGGGGTGCGGCGCAACGCCTTCGGGAAGATCGGTCACATCCCGATCCACGACGACGTGCCCCGCCGCTCGCAATGCCTGGACCAGCGCGGTGACATCCTCGCGATCGCGGTCGGCGACCAGCAGCCGGATGTGCAATGGCGGCATGTCGGAAGGTAGTGGGGGCGGGAGGTACGTCTGAGGGGTGAGGGGTGAGGGGTGAGGAGTGAGGGGTGAGGAGTGAGGGGCGAGTGGGAACCATCGTGGGTTGACCGGCGAGGTCCGATGGTAGACCGTTGAACCCATGGCTACCCTGCTCGATATCCCCACGCTGGCCGCCGGCGACGAGGTGCAGCATCCCCTGCTCGTGGTGGACGTGATCTCCGCCGGTGGCGAGTACCCGCGTACCTCACTGGTGTTCGGCAACCGGACCGGCCGGATCAGCTCGGCCCCCTTCTGGTCGGGACGGGATGAGATGGTGCGCGGCGTCGCGAAGGGGATGCTGCTTCAGGTGGTCGGCAAGGTGACCACCTATCGCGACGCCCTGCAGCTCGAAGCGACTTCGGTACGTCCCCTTCCCCGGGGTTCGATTCCGCTGGCCGAGCTGGTTCCCAGCGTCGGACCGGTCGACAAATACTGGCAGTTCATCGACGAGGCGCGGGCGCGGCTCACGGCGCCGCGACTCGCTGAGATCGTCGACCTGTTCTATACCGACGAAGCGTTCCGCGAGCGATACGGCGAATGTCCCGGTGCGCCGGGAGTGGGGCATCATGCGGCAATTGGCGGGCTGATACAGCACACCTGCGAAGTGCTGACCATCGCCAGGCACATCGCCCGGGTCGCGCGCGCTGACGAAGAAGTGATCGTCGCCGGCGCCCTGCTGCACGACATCGGCAAGATCGAATGCTATCGCTGGGAAACCGGAGTGTTCGAAACCAATGAGCGCGGCCGGCTGGTGGGCCACGTGGCGCAGGGCCTGGTAATGTTGCGGGACGCGTTGCGCAGAGTGCCGCCGGACAGGTACATCGAAGACGAGGCGCTGATTCTCGAGCATCTCATCCTGTCACATCATGGCCACCTGGAATTCGGTTCGCCGGTCAGGCCGCTGACCCTCGAGGCCGAAATCCTCCACTTCGCCGACGACGCCAGCGCCAAGACCGCCTCCATCAGCGACGCCTATCGCTCCAGGGATTATTTCCCCGGCGACGACGCACGCGTCTCGACGCGGCGCGTCTGGCAACTGGACAACCGATGGCTGGTCCGACTGGACGCGTCGTTTGGAAGGAGAGAAGGAGAGAAGGAGGGAAGGAGAGAAGGAGAGTGACGCATGCGCGCGGCTTTCTCTCGTTCCCTCCTTCCCTCTTTCCATCCTTAAAGAAAGAAACGGCCGATCAGTCTGGCTGATCGACCGCTTCGCACATCGGCGCTGCGCTCGGGGGCGCTACGTCGACATGGGCGCTGCGGGTCAGAGCGGCTCGCGGACCACTCGCTCGCACGGCTCTCCGAGGCACCAGATCGGAGAGGATGGGACGTGCGAAACGCCCCAACATTTTCAAGTAATCGGCAAGCTACGGTCGGTTCTGAAACCCGCAAGTGCCTGATTTTATTCGGGTTACGCGATACTGCCTGCACAACAATGTGGGTTCGAAACCGGCGCTTGGCAGGGAGTTGCGGTGCTTGTCCACCAAATGTGGAGATGTGGATCCACATACCCACACCCGAAACGACCGCCGGAATCAGTGATAGATATTGCCCGCAATCGGCAATCTGATGCCAAGAAGGCCGAGCATCGCGTCGCGGGAGACATCGTAGCGATCGATCGCGAGCGTGGCGGCGGCGGCAATGTCCAGGGCTTTGGCCTGGTCGAGCGGCACCTGATGTAATGCGACGCTGTCGGCGACGGCGCACGAATCCAGGTCGCCGGTGAGCACATCGAGCGCATTGCGGTAGGACGCGAGCGCCTGGTCGCCCTGCGCGGCGTTGGTGCGGAGATTGGCGATCCGGGACCTGGTGATGTTCGCCATCGCCATGCCGGCGCGGCAGCGTTGCAGAAGCCGCCGACTCTCGGAGACTACCACTCCCGACATTCCGGAGTCGTGCGCCCGGCTGATCAGCGAATGGCTCGCCTGGACGCGGGTCAGCGTATCCCGCAACTCGGCGACGACATCGCGGAACTGACGCTTCTCGGCCGTCAGGGTGTCTTTGAGCGTCATGACGCCGAGCCGGGTTTGCGCGGTGGCCTGCGCCGCAGCTGCTGCGAGCAGGAACAACGCGGCAATTGCTGCCTGCTTCACGAATCGATGCCTACTTCGATGTAGCGGTACGTCGCGTCGCCGGCTTCGTCGCCGATGAAGAGCGCGCCGCCCGACGACGCCGCGAACCAGCCGGCGACGAGGCGCCGCGGCCCGTCCAGTTCCTGTACGATCGGCGCGAGCCAGCGGCGCAGATGACGGAGTTCGGGGGCGCGGCGGCCGAGATGCGCGATCAGCGCCCCGCCGCCGCCGGTGGCGCGGAGAAAATGCGCCAGGGCCATGGCACGATCGCCGAAGGCAAACCCCACCACGCCCGGTTCATCGAGAATGAGGTCACCCTCGACCGGATCGACCGGCGGCGCGTCGAGCCGCGGCCCGAGGTAGATCCAGCGGCGGCCCGCGGGGGTCTTCCGCTCGACTACGGCGGCGGCTGTCTCGCTGGTGAGCCGGCCGGCGTGCAGCAGGTCGTCGTCGGGAAGGACCCCGACCACCCGGGTCCACTCCAGCGCCGCAAGCGACTGCTCCACCGGACACCCGACAGTGTCGTCGTACGCCAGGAGGCGGGGCGCCCCACCGGCGCGCAGGATGCAGTGCGCCAGCGCCTCGGAGTGATCGGCGAAGGTCCGGATGATGAGCGCCGTCGGCGTGGACATGTTCGGGATGATAGGCGGTTGCGGGTCGATAGTCGATGGGAGCCGACGGGTGGGCCGTGAGGCTCCGGCTTGCCGACAGCGGCCGGAAGCGGCATCGTTACGGGCGGGGTTTTCGTTCCATCTCGGTCGGGAGGGCAGTCAGCAATGCCGAAGGGTACCGTGAAGTGGTTCAATGATGCGAAGGGATTCGGCTTCATCGCGCAGGAAGGTGGCAAGGACGTCTTCGTCCACTTCTCCGCCATTGCGGCGAGTGGCTTCCGATCGCTCGCCGAAGGCGATCAGGTGGAGTTCGACATCGTGGAGGGACCCAAGGGATTGCAGGCGGCGAACGTCAAGAAGATCACCACCTGACCTGAGGGCCGCGCCATCCGCGCCGGCATGACCGAGTCGCTTCGGAATCGCGTCACGGCCGGAACGGTCCTGCTGCTGTTGCTGGTGTTCGCCATGGCGCTGGTCGGCGTCAAGGCGATGAACTCGCTGAGCGATTCGGTGCGCGACGAGCTCGTCACGCTCCGCGAGCGCAACGTGCTGGCCCAGGCGATCACGCACGACGTGGTCATCGCCGTGCGCGCCGGCGACGTGCTGGCGCTGCGGCCCGATGTCTCCCAACAGGAACGACTCGATTCGGCGTTCACGGCGTTGCGCGCGGCCGGCGCCGCCTACGACCGCTTCGAACTCACCCCGCCCGAACGGCGCGTCGCGGGCCACATCGGCGCGCTGGCGCGCGATCTCGAACGCCGCTCGCCGGGCGGCGATCTGGCCAATGAGGCGCAACGGAGCGCCGTTGCCGATTCGCTGCTCGGCGAGGTGCGCGCCCTGCTTGCTGTGCAGGAGGCCGCCGCGACCGACCGCGACGCCGCGTTGGAGCGGGCCAGCGATCACCGCCGTACGCTCGTCTGGCTGCTGTTCGTGGCCGCGCTGGTCCTCGGCGTCGCGTCGGCGGCGATGACCGTGCGCGCCGTGGTCGATCCGCTGCAGCGCCTGGTCCGCGCGACCGAGCGGGTCGGTGCCGGCGACCTCCGTCCCATCGACGTGGGCCCCATGCCACGCGAACTGGGATTCCTCGCCGGCGCGGTACACAAGATGAGCGAGGGACTGCGCGGCATCGTGGGCGGCGTCGCCGAAGTGTCCGCCACGCTCACCAACAATGCGTCACAGCTCTCGGCGCGATCGTCGCAACTGTCCGACAGTGCCCACCAGGTTTCTCAGGCGATCGCGGAGGTCTCCGCCAGCGCGGAGCGCCAGGCGGCGGCCATGCGGGAGAGCGACCTCGTCCTCGGCGACCTGCGAGCGGCCGCGGCCCGGAGCGCCGGGGCCGGGCAGCGTGTGGTTGGTGTCGCCGACAGCATCCGGCGAACCGCGGCGACGCACCAGGATCACCTTCGCGCCGCATCGGCCACGCTGCTGGAGCTCCACCAGGTCGTGGCTCAGACCACCTCGTCCGTGGACCGGCTCACCTCCGCCGCGGCCGCCGTCGAGGAGTTCGTTTCCCTCACCGGACAACTCGCCGCTCAGACCGAACTGCTGGCGCTCAATGCCGCGATTGAAGCCGCCCGCGCCGGGCTGGCGGGCGAGGGGTTCACCGTGGTCGCCGCCGAGATCCGGCAACTGGCTGAAACCAGCGCCGAAGGCGCACGCCGCATCGCCAAGACCGTCGCCGTCCTCCAGGAACAGGTCCACCTGGTTGCCGATACCGTGGCCCGCGGCAAGGACCGGGTCGCCGGAGTGGAGGATATCGCCGGCGGCGTCACCC
>JBOHRZ010000007.1:0-20852 GCA_050732975.1 Gemmatimonadales bacterium | reverse complement strand
GACCAGACCAACTGGGATCGGTCACGTCCCCGCTATGAAGCCGATTACGGTTTTCCGCAGTCAGAGCGGGGATACTGGGAGCCGGCGCGCGGCCGGAGCGACCAGGACGACTGGCGCCGCAACGCCGCCCGGGGGCGTCAGGGCGGCGGCTACGGCTCGAACCGCGACTGGAGCCGCAACGACGGCGAGGAGGACTACGGCTCGCGCGGACGCTGGGGCGACGATCGCTCCGGTCAGGGCGGTTACCGCCTTGGCACCTACGACACGCCGCGCGGCCGGTACCGTGATTCGTGGTATGGCGGGGGCTATCTCGGCGCGGGCTCGTATCGTGAGTCGGGGGATTTCGACGAGACGGCGCGTCGGTATGCGCCACGGAGCACCGAAATCTCGTACCATGCCCCGGAGCACGACGGCGGCTGGCCGCGGCGGCAACCGTTCCGCGGGCCGCACACCGGCAAGGGACCGCGCGGCTATCAGCGCTCCGACGAGCGCATTCGCGAAGATGTCTGCGAGCAGCTTCACCGCGATGGTGACATCGATGCCAGCGACGTCGACATCGAGGTGAGGAACGGCGAGGTCACTCTTTCCGGAACCGTCCCCGAGCGCCGCATGAAGCAGATGGCCGAGGAGTGCGCCGTTGATTGTACCGGTGTTCGCGACGTGCAGAACAGCCTCCGGGTGCGCCCGGCAGGCGTGCACGAAGAGCGCGAAACGACGAAGGCTCGCAAGGCCGCTGGGCGGCGGCCGCGCCGTCAACCCGGCACGGCCCATTAGCGGCAGGATGGAAAATGACAAGAGTGACGAGTCTTGTTGCATTGAGACGAAGTGCTCGTCTCTGCTGCATCATCTCTCGCCACTCTTGTCACGCTTGGTGACGTCCATTGGCTGCCGTCGACACACACATGGCTTCGGAAGCCTTCTCTCCTGATATTGTTCGGTTGATACCGATGCGGGCCGACGTTCTCGGCGGCCTCACCCGAAATCGCCTCGGCCGTGGAGTATTCGATGTCACCGATCGCCGGTCAGACCGCTCGCCGTACCGTGACGCTCACCCGACAACATGTCGATGGATACGCCGCGCTCACCGGCGATTACAATCCGCTCCATTTCGACGCCGACTTCACGCGCGGGACGCGGTTCGGGCGGCTTCTGGTGCAGGGCGGCCTGACGACCGGGCTGCTGCACGCTCTGGTCGCCACCGACCTGCCTGGTCCGGGATCGGTGTTCATCAGTCAGAATTGGCGCTTCACCGGACCGGTCTATATCGACGACACGATCACCGCCGAGGCGACGGTGTTGTCGGTTCACGCCACCAAGCCGGTCACGCAACTCGGTGTGTGCGTCACCCGGCAGGATGGCGAGGTGGTGCTGGAGGGAGAAGCGTGGTGCTATACGGCGCGGCCGGCCGGAGAGTAGCGGGTGTTCACGTTGTCGCGTCGGTGCCGGGTACGCAATCCGCGCCGGCGTTCCGCTCCACCGAAACGGTGTAGTCGCCGGCGCGCGTGACGCGCAACGTGATGTCGCCGTGCACGTTGGTGCAGTACGTCCGGTCATTCACCTGGGCCAGCAGCCGGTTGAGTGCGTTGATGCGCGGGTGCGTGGTACCATTCCCCGAAATCAGTGAAATCCGGGGCGCGGTCTCGGTCAGCCAGGTCGACGTGCCGTTGAATCCGTTGTCGAAGATGGCGTTGTTGGCGCCGTGATGGCCCACCTTGAGCACGGTGACGTCCCGGATCAGTGACATGAAATGCGCCATCCAGTTGGCATTGGCCTCGACCTCGGCGTCGCCGGTGAACAACATGGTGAAGGTTCCCAACGACAGCCGGGCGCCGATCGAGCCGTCGTTGATCAGGGTGCTGCTGTCGGTCGAACTTCCGAGGTACGTGGCGAGCGGTGGGATCAGAGTGAGGTGGGCTGGCGTCGACGCGAAGCCGAGGTCGTACTCGCGTTGGGCGCTGACAACGATGACGCTGTCGGCGACGGCGGACGCCTGCGAGATCACGCTGTTGTACGACGAGAGATTGCGGATCTGGCCGTTATAGAAAAACCGGCGTACCTTCATCGCCGACAAGATGGCGGGCATGCCGCCATAGTGGTCGCTGTGGGCGTGCGTCAGCAGCAGGATCGCGAGAGTGTCGACGTGCAGCGCGGTGAGCTGGCGGGCGACGAAACCGGGATCCGCGGCGTTGGCGCCGGCGGGGCCGGCGTCGATCATGACGTGCATCATGCCCGCGGCACTCGAATCGGTGACCAGGATCGCGTCGCCGCCGCCGCCGGCGTCGTTGGCGCCGAGGTTGAACATCCGGACGATCAGGGCGCCCCCGTCGGGCCCGCGGAGCGTGAAGTGGACAGTCGTGGTGGCGACCGCAACAGAGACGTGGGCAGTCACCGTGAGCGTATGCGCTCCGGGCGTGCGAACCGTGTCGCCGGAGGCAAAGGGCGCCCCGTCGAGAGTGGCCTGGTAAGCGCCGCGGTCGATGGAGATCAGGATTGCGACCGGGCCGCCATAGGTGACGCCGTCCGCGATCCCGGCCACGGTGATCGTCGGGGGCGTGTCGGTGCCTGTGGCCGGATTGCCGGAGCCACAGGCGGCGCACGCCAACGCGGCCGCGAGCGGAATGATGGATCGGTACAGACTGGATGCGCGGGACATTGACCCTGCTTGTTGTTCGGTGGTTGATCGTGGTTGTGTCACGACTCTGTTACGCGCAGCCGTCGCTGGCGTCGTCGATGCTTGACTGTCGAGTTTTCCGGCGGTAGCTGTCATAGCGCGTGACAAATGATTTGGTCGACGCACCCTCGGTTTCGCAGCTGCACCACCAATGTAGGAGCCGCAATGCTTCGAAGAAACCTTCTGGCCGGTATGGCGCTGCTGGTGGCGACGTCCGTGTCCTGCAACAACAACGATATTCCGGCCGGGACTGCCGGCACCGTGACGGTGCGGGTGTTCGTCGACGCCGACGGTTCGGGCGATTACAGCGACGGCGACGTGGTCTTCACGGCCGCAGTCACCCTGACGACAAGTTCCGGCGCCGTCCGCGGGGCGAGCACCGATGCCCAGGGTGAAGCCGTCTTCAACGACGTCGCACCGGGGAGCTATACCGCGTCGATCAGCGGCACGGTGCCCGACGGCGCGGTGCTTGCCACCGCGTCGCAGCCGATCATCGTGGTGCCGTTCAAGGGCGGCGATGTCAGCGGTCAGTTCCGGTACGTCTTCAATCCGGGCGCCATCCATGGCGTGATTTATCGCGACGAGAACGGCAATTCGATGTTCGACGCCGGTGTGGATACGCCGGCTCCCGGGCTCCCCGTTGCGGTGATCCCGGGAACCGATGCCTCGGCTGAGCCGGTCGCGACGACGACCACGGATGCCAATGGCGCCTTCTCGTTCCCGGTGCTGCGGCCCGGAACGTACACCGTGCTGGTGACGCCGATCCCGACCATCCAGCTGGTGGGCGGTAACACCCGCACCGTCGACGTCACCGCGGCGGCGACCACCGAGGCGGCGGTGCGGTTCACCGGCAACCTGCTGACGCCGCTGGCGCAAGTGCGCACCGCCGCGCCGGGTACCATCGTGGCGTTCGTCGCCGTGGCGACCCAGAATGCCGGTCTGCTCGCGTCGAACAATCTGTACGTGCAGGACGCCTCGGCCGGGGTGCTGGTCTTCGGCGCCCCGACCGCCGGGATCCTGGCCGGCGACACCGTCCGCGTGGTCGGGGCGGTGTCGTCGTTCAATGGCGAATTGGAGATCGCGGCGCCGAGCGGCGGCACGCTCACCGTGACCAAGCTGGGGAGCGGCCCGGTACCGGCGCCGCGGACCATCACGGTGCCGCAATTGAACTCCGGTGATTTCGCGGGTCAGCTGGTCACGGTGACCGGGGTCAAAGTGGTCAGCGTGGCGACCACGGGAGCCACGTCATACAACGTCAACCTTCAGGGAAGCAATCCCGCCGATGTCTTCCAGGTTCGCATCGGCAACACCAACAACGTGCCGATTCCGAGCACGTTCTGGGTTGTCGGTCACAGCTACGACGTGACCGGCCTGGACGGGGTCTTCAACGGCGCGGCCCAGCTCAAGCCACGGTCAGCGGCCGATGTCGTTCCCGGCGCCAGTACGCTGCCGATCGCCACGGCGAAGTTGAACCTCAACGACACCGTGACGGTGGTGGGTGTGGTCACGGCGGGCCGCGGAACGTTCCGCACCGATAACGGCTATATCCAGGACTCCACCAGCGGCGTGCAGATCTTCAACCTGCCAAGCAATCTGACCATCAATCTCGGCGATACGGTGCGGGTCCACGGCAAGATGGTCGTGTTCAGCGGCGAGAACGAGATCGAGAACAACGCGGCGCCGGCGGATTCGATCCGGGTGACGGTGATCGGCTCAGGGCCGGCGCCGCTTCCCCGCGTGGTGACCGGAACCGAGTTCGCGGCGCGGACCTTCGAGGGAGAGCTGGTGAAGCTCGCCGACGTCACCATCGTCACGGTGGGCACGGCGAGCGGGAGCGGCACCTACACCGTGACGGGCACCGCTGAAGACGGTACGGCAGTCACGATCTTCATGTCCGCTCCGACCGGCTCGGTCCCGCCGCCCGCGACGACCTACACGGTCGGCCATCAGTACGACATCGCCGGTATTGCGTCGGTGTTCACCAGCACGGCGGAGCTCAAGCCGCGCGGCGCGGCCGACGTAACGCCGGCTCCCGCGACGGTGTTGACCATCGCGGCGGCGAAGGGCGTGTCCAACGACACTGTGACCGTCGAAGGCGTCGTCACGGCGGGACAGGGCATCTTCCGCACCGACAACAGCTACATCCAGGACGCCAGCAGCGGCGTGCAGATCTTCAATCTGCCGGCCGCGCTGATGCTGCAGGTCGGTGACGCCGTCCGGGTGCACGGCAAGATGGTCGTGTTCGGCGGCGAGAACGAGATCGAGAACAACATCGCCATCACGGATTCGATCAAGGTGACCAGGCTCGGTACCGGCAGTGTCGCGCCGCGTGTCGTGACCGGAGCGCAGTTCGCCGCCCGCACCTTCGAAGGTCAACTGGTAACGCTGCAGGACGTGACCATCCTGACGGTCGGGACGGCGGGCGGCACCGGCACCTACACCGTGACCGGGACCGCGGCCGACGCGACCCCGGTCACGATCTTCATGTCGGCACCGACCGGCAACGTGCCGGCGCCGGCGGCGACGTACACGGTGGGCAGCCACTACAATGTGACCGGCATCGCTTCTGTCTTCAGCAGCGCGGCGGAGCTGAAGCCGCGCGGCGCGGGCGACGTGGTGCCGCGATGAGACGATCGCCTTCAACTTCGAGGAGTGTCATGCCGCAAGGCCAGGTGACACGCCGGATCGCGCGCGCGGTGCTGGCCGCCGTGGCAGGTGCCGGCATCGCGTCGTGCTCGATGGAACCGGCGCCGCAGTACGTGGTGAACGGAACCGGCTCGCTGTCGGGCTTCCTCTTCCTCGACCGCAACCAGGACGGCGTCTTCGATCCGTCGGCCGGCGACAGCGCCCTCGCCAACGTGCATGTGCTGGTGTATTCGCGCGGCACGACCGACATCCTGGCCGGCGCCGACACGCACACCGACAGTGGCGGCCGCTTCTCGATTATCGGCCTTCCGCCGGGTACCCACTCGCTCGAGGTTGATACCAGCGGCATCAGCGCGGTGGTGTCGTTCTGCCTCAACCCGCTCCCGGTCAGCATTTACCCCAACGAAACCGCGTTCGCGTCGGTCAACGGTCAGGTTGGCTGCGTCATCCCGATCAAGGACGCCGAGGCCATGGCGCTCGGCAGTCACGTCACGGTCCGCGGCACCGTGACGTCGAGCTTGGCACAGATTTCGACCGGTCAGGCGTACATCGAGGACGAAACCGGCGGCATCCAGCTCTTCAGCCCGACCGGCGCGAGCTTCGCCATCGGCGACATCGTCGAGGTGTCCGGCACCCTCTCCACGTTTTCCAACGAGACCGAGCTGAGCCCGGTGAGCGTCAACTCGGTATCGCCGGGAACGCCGCTTTCGCCGACTGCGGTCACCACCGAAGAGGCCGCCGCCGCGGCGGGTGACGTCAAGGCCGACCTCCAGGGCCGCCTGGTCAGCATCGCGGGCGCGAAGCTGCTCGACGCCTTCACCACCGGCGGCGGCCGCAACGCCCAGATCGACGACGGCAGCGGCGCGGTCGCGGTGCGTTTCGACAGCCACGTCGTGAGCGACACCACCACACTCAAGACCACCTACACCGCCGGAAAGTGCTACAACTGGACCGGCATTCTGAAGGCATTCACCAGTCCGGGTGTCGAACTCTTTCCGCGTTCCCTGAGCGATGTCACGGAGGTTCCGTGTCCGTAACGAAAACTCTGCTCCGCCGGCTCGCCGCCGCAGCGGCCTTCGCCGTCGTGGTGGCGGCACCGGCGCGCGCCCAGAACTCCGAAACCACGGGCGCGATCCGCGGCCGGGTGACCAGTGCCGGGGGGCTGCCCCTTTCGCTGGTGACCATCACCGGACACAACGTGAATACCGGCCTGGACCGCGACGGGCACTCGGGCAATGACGGCCAGTACGTCCTGCCGTTGCTCCCGCCGGGCACCTATACGGTGCGGAGCCGGGCGATCGGGTACCACATGGATTCGCTGACCAACGTGGTCGTGGTCGTCGGCCAGACGGCCACCGCAAACTTCACGATGCAGCCGCAGGCGGCGGTACTGCCGCAGCTGCAGGCGATCGCGGAAACCCGGCCCGCGATCGACGTCAGCAGCGGCGCGGTGGAACAGAGCGTCAGTCGCAACGAGATCGAGACGCTGCCGTCGTTGGGCCGGGATTTCACCGACTTCATCAACATCTCCGGGCTGGTCGACCCCAATCCGGAGCGGACCACCGGCGGCCAGTTCTCGATCGCCGGCCTGCGTCCGTCACAGACCAACATCCAGATCGACGGCGCCGACGCCAACAACTCGTTCTTCGGCGAGAACCGGGGCGGCTCCCGCATTCCGTTCGAATTCTCGCTGGAGTCGATCCGCGAGTTCCAGGTGGTCACCAACGGCTACGACGTCGAATACGGCAACTATACCGGCGGCGTCGTCAACGTGGTGACGCGAGGGGGAACCAACAAGTTCCAGGGCAGCTTCTACGGCAACTACCGTGGCGATCAGCTCACCGCCAACGACTTCGCCGGCAAGCCGTCGATCAACTTCAACGCGGAGCAGTACGCCGGCAGCTTCTCGGGTCCGATCAAACGCGACAAGGCGTTCTTCTTCTTCTCGGTCGACGGCCAGCGCCGTCGGGAGCCGCAGTTGCCGCTCCGCCCCGACTATTTCCTCAGCAAGCTGGACGCCAACGGCAAGCCGGCGCCCGACTCGGTCGGTGCCGAGAACCTGCAGCACTTCATCGGCATTCTCGACTCGACGTACGGGATCACCAACGCGGCATCCGACTACCAGGAATTCCAGACCAGCAACGACGTCATTACCCTGTTCGGCCGTATCGACCTCAACCTCGGCACGAAGAACCGGTTTTCGATCCGGGAGAACTTCGCCAGCCATCACAACGACAACCTGTTCGACCCCGGATTCGACTTCACCTACGGACTCGACAAGGCCGAAAAGCTGCACGATCTGTCGTCGTCTCTGGTGGGGGAGCTGCAGTCGGTGCTCAATGACCGGCTGTCGAACGTGTTCCGGTTCTCATACTCGTACGAGGACCGCCCGCGCCAGGGCAACGATCTGCGCCCGACACTCGACGTGATCAACATCGGCAATGGTCAATCCGCGAACTACGGCGGCACCTTTGTCTCGCTCGGCAACGATCTGGCGGAGCGCAAGGTGCAACTCATCGACAATCTCACCCACGAGACCGGCAATCACACCTTCAAGTTCGGCGCCAGCGGCATCTTCTCGCACGAGTTCAATACCTTCGTCGGTCCCACCGGAGGGGTCGACAATACCGCCGGGTACTACACGTTCGCGACGCTCGCTGACTTCGCCGCGATGAAGCCGACGTCGTATACCCGCAGCGAAACGGTCGACGGCACGGTGCCGACCTCGAAGTTCAACGTGCTCGAATGGGGGGTCTACGGGCAGGACGCCTGGCATCCGACCCCGAAGCTCACCGCCACGCTGGGCGTGCGTTACGACGTGGAGAGCTTCCTCACCGATCCGGCGCGCGTGATCGACGCGGAGCGGGCCTTCGGGATCAAGAGCGGCAACGCACCGACGGACAACAACAACATCTCGCCGCGCCTGGCGCTGGCCTACGATGTCAACGGCGATGGTCGTTCGGTGGCACGAATCGGCGCAGGATACTTCTACGGCCGACTTCCCTATGTCGTCGGCGGCAACGTCGCTGGCTCCGTCAATCCGGTGCTCTCGCTGAGCTGCGCCGGCTCGGCCGCGACGGGTGCCCCCGATGCCCCGCCGGCGCTGTCGGGATATTCCTCCTGGAACGTCAACGGCGTCAATGACCCCGTCACCTGCGCCGGTGGCCAGACCGGCACCGGCGTGCCGACCTACACCTTCTGGAAAGACAAGTTCCAGTACCCGGAAAGCTTCAAGGCCAGCCTCGGCTACGACCGGCTGTTCGGGCAGCGCGACAAGCTGTCGACCAACCTGGTCTTCTCCCAGTCGTACAAGCTCTACACGGTGCGCAACATCAATCTGCGGCCGGCACAATTCACCCTGGCCGACGAGGGCAACCGCCAGGTATTCGTTCCCGCCCCGGTCTTCAACCCGTCAAGCGCCGTGTCGACGTCGCTCAACTCGAGACTCAACACCGATTTCGCGCAGGTGTACGTGAATTACAACGACGGCCAGGCGCAATCGTTCGCGGCCAATGCCGAGTTCACGCATGCGTTCTCTCGCACGGCGCAGCTCCGGCTGTCGTACACCTTCACGCGGGCCTACGACAATTCGTCGTATACCTGCTGCACGGCCACAGAAGGTTACTCGAATCCGCTGGTTGGCCAGTACGGCCCCAACGACATCGGCAAGGCCGGCGATGTCGCCAGGGCATGGGGTCCCTCGAACACCGCCCGTGCCCACGTGGTCGTTCTGTCGGGCAACCTCAACCTGCCATGGGGGTTCCGGGTTGCGATGCTCTGGCGCGCGCAGTCCGGCAACCACTGGACCCCGGAGCAGAGCGGCGACCTCAATGGCGACGGCGTATCGTTCAATGACCGACCCTTCATCTTCGCGCCGGAAGACCTGCCGCTCGCCGCAACGGACCCGACCGTCGTGCAGCAGACGCGCGACCGCTACGCGTCGTACCTCGATGCCTATCCATGCGTCAAGAAATACGAGGGACAGATCATCCCGCGGAACACCTGTACCCTGCCATGGTTCAACCGGCTCGATATGCAGATCGCCAAGGCGTTCCCGACCGGCGGCGGGCAGCGGCTCGAGTTGCAGGTCGACCTCTTCAACGTGCTCAACGGGCTGAACAGCAGTTGGGGTCGCTACATGGGTGTCTTCGGGGCCAGCACCGACCTGCTCACGCCCAGCAGCTACGACGCGACGACCAACAGGATCCTGTACAACGTGCCGAGCACCTTCGGATCACTCGGGGTTACCGGCACCAACCTGCTGTTCCAGTTCCAGGCCCAGCTCGCGGCGCGCTACGTCTTCTGACCGGGTGGTCAGGGGCAGGTAATGACAGCGTCGATCGTGGCCGGCGCGCCATCGCCGACCTGGAGCGAGCAGGCGGTAACCCCGATGGTGATGGCGGTGTTCTCGGCGTGAATGGTGTACCCGTCGGGACCCGGTACGACGGTCATCTGCGTCCCGGGCGACAGCGTCAGGGTTTCGGCCGCCTGCAACTGGGCGGCCGTTCCGTAGCTGGCGTAATCGGCGAAGTAGGATTCCTCGGCCGACTCCGCGTTGCGAACGTCGGTCCGCACCGCGGCCAGCCGCGCCTTGTCCCGGGTGGCACCGTATCTCGGCAGGGCGATGGTCGCGAGGATCCCGATGATCGCCACCACCACCAGCAATTCGATGAATGTGAACCCGGCACGGCCCGGCACGCGGCGCCGGCAACGATGCGGATTGATCAACATGTCTGGCATGGTGTGCTCCAAGGCAACGGCGATGCCAGCGCCGGCGCTTCCGCTAACACCTTGTCGCGGCAAGCGATAGCTCTGCGGCACAGGTGCACGAGAGCGCCATCCCCCCACGACCGGTGCGGATCCGCCGCAACAGAGCGTCGCACCGCAGCAGCGCCCCGCTGCCCGACTGGTACGCGGCGGTCAGCCGCCGTTATTGTTCTCACCGGACGGACCTCTCGTTCCCGGAGCACGCAGTGACCACCATCGCCGATACCGCGCCCAACGCCATCTCACCCGATCTGGCGCAACTTCTCAGGAGCGGCGTCGTCGCCGTGGTGCGAATGACCGAAAGCCTCGATCTGCGGCCCGCCGCCGAGGCGGTCGTCGCAGGGGGCGTGGGCGCGTTCGAGGTCACTCTCACCACGCCCGGCGCCGTCGAGCAGGTGCGTCACCTCGCCCAGGCCGGAATTCCGGGATGCCTGATCGGGGCTGGCACGGTGCTCGACGAGCGCCAGGCCAACGAGGTGATCGATGCCGGCGCCCGGTTCGTGGTGAGCCCGACGCTCGAGCCGGACGTGATCCGGGTCTGCGTGGAACGCGGCGTGGTAAGCGTTCCGGGAGCGATGACCCCCACCGAAATCCTGCAGGCCTGGCGCCTCGGCGCGTCGCTGGTGAAGGTCTATCCGTCGTCGTCGGTCGGCTACGACTTCTTCAAGAACATCCTCGGGCCGCTGCCGTTCCTGCGCATGATCCCGTCAGGAGGCATGACGCTGGAGAACGCCGGCGAATGGATTCGCGCCGGGGCGGCGGCGGTCAGCATGGCGGCGGCGCTCATGGACCCGCAAATGATGAAGCGCGGCCAGTGGCAGGAGATCACCGCGCGGGCCCGTCTGGTGGTCGGTGCGGTCGCCGATGCCCGCGCCGGTCAGCGTCCCGGACGGACCTCGAACCGGTAACTCCCCGCTCCGACCGGAAAGGTGCTGCTGGTCGCAGTCGAGGCCGAAGCGCGGATGCCGGCGGCGGCGACGCGGTCGGCGGCCGCCGGTAGCTCCACCACCCCGGCCGTGTTCGCCGGAATCGTGACCGTCACGAGCACTGCGCCATCGGCGCGCCGGTGCCACGAACTGACGATCGTCCCGCGCACCGAGCGATAGACGGCGTGCGCCGAATCGAGCCCCGCGGCCCACCGCGGGTGGATCAGCACCGTGTCGAACGCCGTCGCACCGGCCGTCTCATCGATGCCGCCGAGATAACGGTACAACCACTCGCCGACGGCGCCGTTGGCATAGTGACTGTACGAGTTCATCTCCGGATCGCCGTGATCGCCGTTCCAGCGTTCCCAGATCGTGGTCGCGCCGTGATCCACCTCGTACAGCCAGGACGGGAACGACCGTTTCCGAAGCAGCTCGAACGCGACATCATCGCGGCCACCGTCGGAGAGGACCGGCAGCAGGTAACTGCTTCCCAGGAATCCGGTCGTGAGGTGCCCGTCGTGGGCGTGAATGTCGGACGCCAGCCATTCCACCGCCGCCGGGCGCAGCGCTGGCGGTACCAGTCCGAATCGCAGTGCCAATGCGGTCGCCGTCTGGGTGAATTCGGTGTGCACGCTATCGTCGTTCGTGTACGGCGCGCCGATCCTGCCATCAGCCTTGATGAAGGCGCTGTCGAATGCGTCGCGGACCTGCCGGAAGAGCGAGCCATAGCGCGCGGCGGCGTCGGTCCGGCCGATGGCCCGGGCCATCTCGGCCATGAGGCGTGCGTCGTAGGCCCAGAATGCGGTGCTGATCAGGTCGGTGTTGGTCTGGCCGCTCGAGGTGGTGGTTCCGGCGGGCAGCCAGTCTCCGAACTGCACCTGCTTGCCGTGCCGCCAGAGATGATCGGGATTGGAGTCGGCGATGAAAGCGAGGTAACGCTCCATCGCGGTCCAGTTGCCGGCAATCGCCACGGTATCGCCGTACTGGCGCCACATCGTCCACGGAATGATGACGCCGGCATCGGCCCAGCCGGGCGCGCCGCAGGTGAGTACCCCGAGAAAGCTCGGCGCGTAATTCGGAAAGCATCCCGCCGCCGTCTGGCCGTCGCGAACGTCGGCGAGCCACTTCTCGCCGAAGGTGCTCATGTCCATGTTGTAGCTGGCGGTGCGCCAGAACACCTGCGCGTCGCCCATCCATCCCATCCGTTCGTCGCGTTGCGGGCAATCGGTGGGGATGCTGTACAGATTGGCCCGCTGGGTCCAGAGAATGTTGTCCCACAGCCGATTGATCGACCGGTCGGACGTCACCAGCTCGCCGGTTTCAGGCAGCGCGGTATGTACCACGATTCCGACCACATCGCTGCGCCGCGGATTGCCGGGGTATCCGGTGACCTCGACGTACCGGAACCCATGATAGGTGAAATGAGGTTCGAAGGTCTCGGGCTGACCACCGCGAAGGATGTAGACGTCCGTCGCCTTGGCCGTTCGCAGGTTGATCTGCGAGATATTGCTGTCGGCGCCGAGAATCTCCGCGAACCGGAGCCGGACATGCGCGCCTGCCGGGCCGCGGACATGCAGCCGCGCCCATCCCGCGATGTTCTGGCCCAGATCGAATACCCGGACCCCCGGCGCGGGCGACCAGCTCATCACCGGGACGATCGAGTCCACCGCACGAATCAGCGCCATCGCCTGCGTCTGGAGTCTCCCGGCGGGGGCCGGTGCCGCCACAGCATGCGCCCACTCCCGGTCATCGAATGCGGCGCGATCCCAGCCGGGCGACTCGAGCCGGGCATCGTACCACTCCCCGTCGTAGATCTCGGAAAAGAGCACCGCGCTCGGCGCAGTGCGCCAAGTGGTGTCGCTGGCAATGACCTCTTCACTGCCATCGGTATAGCGAACGTGGAGCTCGACCATGGCGCGGACCGGCGGTGGGCCGAAGTTGTAGCGCCGGGGCGAGAACCCGATTCTGCTCGCGTACCAACCGGCACCGAGCAGCAGGCCGAGGGCATTAGGGCCCGGCCGCAGGACGGAGGTAACATCGAAGGTCTGGTAGGTGATGCGATCGCGATAGTCGGTCCAGTCGGGCGTGAAGGCATCGGCGGGAATCGTCACGCCGTTGATGTGCAGCCGGTATCCGCCGAGCGCAGCGATGAAGATCCGCGCAGAGACTGGACGTGCGCGGAGCGTGAAACTGCGCCGCAGCAGCGGTGGCCGCGACCCGCCGGTCATCCCCGTGGCGTCGAGAGGATCGCGCGGCAGCGTGTCGAGCGGCGCCAGCGATCCCGCGATCCAATGGGCCTGCCACGGTTCGCTCATCATCCCGGTCTCGAACCACTCCGGCGCCGCGCAGGGCGCCGCGGCGAGTCGGGCATCACGGATGCAGACCGTCCAGTAGTACCGGTGCCGCGGTTGCAGCGGCGTGCCCTGATAGGAAATCTCCAGCGACGCGCCTGATGGCACCGGCCCGGTATCCCACATATCGGCGTGCCCGGGCTCCAGGCGTTCGGGCATTGTCGCGACCAGCAGGCGATACTCGCGCTGTCGGGCTCCGCGACGCGAATCAAGCATCTGCCACGAAAACCGCGGATGCTCGGCGTCGACGCCCAGCGGTTGCGCGAGGTGTTCGACGCGCAGGGCCGCCGCGCGCGCCGGCGACGACGGCAATCCAGGCTTCAGCAGGAGCATCAGGGCGAGGAACGGCATCATCGAGACACACCGGCGTGATGAGGAGCGGAACGAACGGGACAGGGCAATACTAACGCGCGATCGGTGACGGTGACCACGGTGCCGTTGCTGGTGAAGGAAACGGCGAATGTTTATCCATTCCTTTGGCTCCGGGCCGCTACCTCGGCGAGCCAGGCCAGTTCGACTCGATGTTGCCGGATGGTAAGCCGCACGACCATGGCGGCGTCGGAATCCGGCGACGTCTCGGCGATGATCGCCTTGAGCGCGGCGCGCTCGAAGGCGAGCTTGTCCCGCACAAAGTCCCGCCGACGGTCGAGTTGTGCGGCGGCATCACCAGGACGCGCCTGCCAGGAGAGCACCATCCATGTCAGGAATGGCGCGGGTATCTGCCGGGTGGCCCATGTCTCACGAGCCAGGGCGTCGGCCAGACCCCGGCTCCCGGCTGCCGTCGGCCGGAAGGTGCGGCGTTCCGGTCCGCCTGAGGCTTCGCCCGGAGATGCCGGCGCGATCTGCCCGCCGTGTTCGAGTTTGCGCAGCGAGTAGTACACCTGCGGCCTGGAAATCGATGCCCATTCCTGCACTTCGCGGCGTTCCAGTTCCTGCCACATCTCGTAACCGTGCATCGGGCGTTCGGTCAGCATGCTCAACACCACAAGATCCGCGAGCGTGAGTTCCGCGATGCGGCTCATCCCCGGCCTTTCAAAGTGCGCTTCCGCTCGGCAGTGTAGTGCCACCACGGTTGCTTCGGCGCTCCCTCCATGAAGCGGACGGCCGAGATGAAAACGTCGAGCACGCAGGGATCCTGACGCACGCCGGTGAGGTCGCAGAGCGCACGGTACAATCGGTACGGATTGCGCCCGGGAAGGTCCGACGGCCGCACCACGCCGAGTAGCCGCAGGTTTGCCGCGATCGACGGTCCGACGTTGGGAAGATCTTCGAGGCGCTGTTCCATGCGCCGAGTGCTGCGATCGCGCGAGGCCGGCGCGATCCGTTTCTTCCGGCGGCCTGGTATCACGGGAAAGCCGCGAAACCGACCACGTTCCCACCCGGCTCGCGGATGTAAAACTCGGTGCTGCCATAGAAGGTGTCGTGACGCGGCTTCACCGACGGCGCCCCGGCGACGCGCTCTTCGATCGCGTCGAGGTCGGCGATCGCCGGCACAGTGACGAAGAGCGCCGCGCTCCGGCCGCCGAGCTCCGCTGCCTGCGCGGGATCGGCGGCGATCACGCTGGCCCGGGTCTGGTACATGATCTCGACGGAATCCTTCTTCACGCTGGCGAAGACCAGCTTGCCGTCGGGGCCGGGGACCTGGTTCTCCGCGGCGAAGCCGAGGCGGTCGGTCCAGAAGGCGAGGCATGGCTCGACCGCGTCGACGATGAGCACGGGAGCCAGCGAACGGAGGGAATACGGGGCGTCGGACAGAGGCGACTCCGGCAAGAGGTACGACTAGTATAAATGATACTAGTCACGTGTCAAGGGATGAAAGCGAAGGAGACCAAGGAGACGGACGGGCGTCTCCCTCCTCAGCCTTTCTAGCCTCCCGCGATGGCTCCGATCACCAGCAACGGCTCGGTACCGGCGGCGACTGCGGCTGGAAGCGGGGCGTCGGGAGAATCGTGGGAGAGGTCCTGCTCGCAGGCGTAGAAACGGAGAAACGGCCGGCGGCGGTGGGTCTGATGGTCGCGAATGGCGCCGCGGAGCACCGGGTAGGCGGTTTCGAGGGCATCGAGGGTGGTGCGCAGCGTCGCGGTACCATCGACCGACACGGCGACCTCCCCGCCCACCCGCGCCAGGGTGCGAAGGTGCTGCGGCAGCACCACCCGGATCATGGCAGCGTCTGCGCCTCGACCGAGAACACCGCCGGCAGCTCGTGCACGATCGGCGCCCAGGTATCACCGGCGTCGCTCGATCCGTAGATCTGGCCGCCGGTGGTGCCGAAGTAGATGCCGCATTCATCGAGCGAATCGACCGACATGGCGTCGCGGAGGACGTTGACATAGCAGTCGCGCTGCGGCAGTCCCTTGCTGAGCGGTTCCCAGGTGTTACCGCCGGTGCGACTGCGGAACACGCGCAGTTTGCCGTCGGGCGGAAAGTGCTCGGAGTCGCTCTTGATCGGCACCACGTACACGGTCTCCGGCTCATGGGCGTGGACGTCGATGACGAAACCGAAGTCGGTCGGCAGGTCGCCGCTCACTTCGCGCCAGAGATCGCCGCCGTTGTCGCTCCGCAACACGTCCCAGTGCTTCTGCATGAACAGCACATCGGGCCTGGAGTGGTGCATCGCGATGCGGTGCACACAGTGGCCGACTTCTGCCGTCGGATCGGGAATGTATTGCGAGTGCAGCCCCTTGTTGATCGGCGTCCAGGTGGCGCCGCCATCTTCGGTGCGGAACGCACCGGCCGCCGAGATCGCGATGAACATCCGGCGGGGGTTGGATGGATCGATCAGGATGGTGTGCAGGCACATGCCGCCGGCACCGGGCGACCATTTCGAGCCGGTGGTGTGCTGGCGCAGGCCGGACAGCTCGTGCCACGACTTCCCGCCGTCGGTGCTCTTGAAGAGCGCCGCGTCTTCGACCCCGGCATAGACTGTGTCGGGATCGTCGAGTGACGGCTCCAGGTGCCAGACGCGTTTGAATTCCCACGGATGCGGCGTGCCATCGTACAACTGATGGGTGCCGGGCACGCCATCGTAGGTGAACTTGTTGTCGACCGGCTCCCAGGTCTTGCCGCCATCGTCCGAGCGCTGGATCTGCTGCCCGAACCAGCTGCTGGTCTGCGAGGCGTAGATCCGGTCCGGATCTGCCGGCGACCCCTTGAGGTGATACAGCTCCCATCCCGCGAAATGGGGGCCGCTGACGTCCCATTTCTTCCGCTTGCCATCGGAGGTAAGGACGAAGGCACCCTTATGGGTGCCGACCAGGATCCGGACGCCGCTCATGAGACCGCTCCCGACGAGGATGGAACGAGAAAAGAGAGACGAGAGAAGGAATCGCGGGACCCGGTGGAACGCAATACCGGCGGTGGTCCGGCCAGGTCACGCCGCTGTCGGAGCGGCCGGCCGGTGGTCTCCTTCGGCGCGCTCGGTCCGGGCGTGGTGCGGGAGAAGCTTCCCGTCTGAGAGTCGCGGCTCGAAAGAGGCGGCAGCCAGGAATGTCGCATTCCGATACGACACTTTCCAACATGAAGGCGCCGGCGTAGAATCGTTCTCCGATTCACCCGTACCATCCCTCTTGCAGGAGAGCACGCCGATGTTCAGGGCGCGGAGTTCGACGTTCATCGCCGCCGTTGTGGCGGTCGCCGTGCCGGCGTTGCCGGTAGCGGCACGTGCGCAGGCATTGCCGAGCGCCGAGGAGATGGCGCGCGTCGACAGTCTGCGCCGGCCGTATACGCAGGTCGACATCGATTTCATGACCGGCATGATCTACCATCACGCCCAGGCAGTGGTGATGGCGAACTGGGCGCCGACGCACGGCGCCAGCAAGGACGTGGGGATCCTCTGTTCGCGGATCGCCAGGGGTCAGACGGCCGAGATCGGCCTGATGCAGAACTGGCTGAAGGCGCGGGGGCAGCCGGTGCCCGAGCCCGACCCCAACGGCATGTCGATGGGCGGCATGAAAATGCTGATGCCGGGCATGCTCACGCCGGCGCAGATGCAGAAACTCGACGCCTCACGCGGTGCGGCGTTCGACCGGTATTTCCTGGTCTTCATGATTCAGCACCACAAGGGCGCGCTGACGATGGTCGACACGCTCTTCAGCCATCGCGGTTCCGGCGTGGACGAGGTGGTGTTCAAATTCGCGACCGCGGTGCACGTCGATCAGATGACCGAGATCAACCGCATGGAAGGGATGCTCAACGCGATGTACGCCGCAGAAGACGATCAATGATTTCGCACCGACGGCAGGAACCCGATTCCACCCAATCCCGCACTCAACCGGAAGATGACATGACACTGGCACCCACTCATTGGTTCGGCGTGCGCCGGGCGGCGCCGCTCGCGGCCGCCGTTGCGCTTGCCGTCCTCGCCTTGCCCGGCGTCGCTCAGAACGCCGCGATTACGCCGCCGTCGCCTGATCCGCGCGTCGGACTCAGCGCCGGCGTCCAGGACGCCGGCCAGGCGATCTGGAACCTCACCATGCTGTCGCACACCGACCGGCCTGATGCGTTCGCCGCCACCAACTCCGATCTGGCGTTCTCCGGACATTACGTGATCCAGGGGAACTACAACGGCATCCAGATCTGGGATGTGACGGATCCGGCGCACCCGGCGCTCACGGAGGCCAAGGGGTGTCCGGCATCGCAGGACGACGTCTCGGTATTCAAGAATCTGATGTTCGTCTCGTCGGAAACGCCGGCGGGGCGCCTCGATTGCGGCGCCGGCGGCACCGCCACCGACCCGAGCGAAGAGCTGCGCGGGATCCGGATCTTCGACATCAGCGACATCCACAATCCGAAGACTGTCGCCAACGTGCAGACCTGCCGGGGGTCGCACACGCACTCGGTCGTCGACGATCCCAAGGACCCGAAGAACGTTTACATCTACGTCTCGGGGACGTCGAGTCTGCGGTCGTCGAAGGAAGTGGCGCATTGCGATCCCGATCCCCGTAGCGCCAATACTTCGAATTTCCGGATCGAAGTGATCAAGGTGCCGCTCGATCACCCCGAACAGGCTGCGGTCGTCTCGGCGCCGCCGATCTTCGCGACCGGCGCGGGGAACGGCGAGGGGCTGGTCAACGTGATGGGGCACGGCGCTTCGCCCGCCGATGCCGATGGCAATGGCGGCGGACGCGGCCGGGGCGGCCGGGGTGGTGGCCGCGGCGGGTTCAACTTCCCGGCGCCGACCGCGACGTTCGTCAAGCCGGCATCCCCGGTTTACGGGCAGATCGCGCAGGTTCCCGGTGTCGGTCCCACGTCGACCGCGGCCGACTCGGCCGCGTTCAAGCGGGCGTCGGATTCGCTGGTCGGGCTCGGATTCAACGAGATCGTGCCCGGCGGCGGACGCGGCGGGCGCGGCGGATTCGGGGGACGCGGACGCGGCGCCCGGCCGCTGAACACGCCGGAGGACTCGCTGGTTGTCTGGTCCGCGTACGCGATGTCGACGCTGCCGGTCACGCTCGCGCCGACGTCGAGCAGCGCCGATTCGGTGCAATACTGGAAGGTCACCGACTCGCTGCGCGCGCTGGGCCTGAATATTCCATTCCCGCAGCCGGAACGCGGCACTCTTGTGCAATGCCATGACATCACTGCCTATCCCTGGGCGGGCTTTGCCGGCGGTGCCTGCGCAGGGATGGGATTGCTGCTGAACATCGCCGACAAGCCACACCCGACCCGCCTCGACGCGGTGTCGGACTCGAACTTCTCGTACTGGCATTCCGCCACCTTCAGCAACGACGGGAAGATGGTGCTCTTCTCCGACGAGTGGGGCGGCGGCAGCGCGGCCTACTGCCGTGACAAGGACCCGATCAACTGGGGCGGCGATGCCATCTTCAAGATCGAGAACGGCAAGATGGTCTTCCAGAGCTATTACAAGATGCCGGCCGCACAGACGCCGTACGAAAACTGTGTGGCGCACAACGGATCGCTGATTCCGATTCCGGGTCGCACCGTCATGGTGCAGGCCTTCTATCAGGGTGGATTCACGGTGTTCGAGTGGACCGATCCGACCCACCCGAAGGAGATCGCCTTCTTCGACCGCGGTCCGATGGATTCGACGCGGCTGGTCGGCGCCGGCTACTGGTCGGTGTACTGGTACAACGGCCTGCTCTACGGTTCGGAAATCGCCCGGGGATTCGATGTCTTCGACCTGAAGCCGAGCGAAGCGATCTCGCAGAACGAGATCGACGCGGCGAAGACGGTGCACTTCGACTATTTCAATGTGCAGGACCAGCAGCACTTCGTCTGGCCCGCGAGCTTTGCGCTGTCGCGCGCCTACACCGATCAGCTGGAGCGGGGCCAGGGCCTCTCAGCCGCGAGGATAGCCGCGGTGCGCAGCGGACTCTCCGGCGCCGAGGCAAAGTCCGGCGGCCAGCGCAAGGCCGCGCTCGGCAGGCTGGCGACCCAGGTGAGCGGCTATGAATCCGGGTCATCTGATCGGCAGCGTGTCGAGTGGCTCGCCAGTTCGATCAAGGACCTGGCGAACAGCACGCGCTGATCGTACCGCGCGAACGATTGACGGCGGCACCGCAGGCGCACCAGCTTGCGGTGCCGCTGCCATTTTGTCCCCGGGAGGGGCGACGATGATCACCGGAATGCACGCCCCCAAGGTCCGGGTCTTTCTCGCTACCGCCGTGCCGCTTCTCGTCATCGACCGCGTTTCGAAGATGATGGCGTACGGCGGTCTGCAGCCGATCGGAATCCCGCATGATCTGCTGGGCACCGTGGTGCGGTTCACCTTGATGCTCAATCGCGAGGCGGCGATGAACATCACCCTGGGCGGCTGGTCGAGGTGGGGACTCGCTGCGATCGCGGTGGCCGGAATCGCCCTGGTGCTGGTCTGGCTTCGGGCCACGCCGGCACACGATGCCACCCGGGCCGCGGCGCTGGGCCTCATCGCTGGCGGAGCGGCCGGCAACCTCGTCGATCGGATTCGATGGGAGCACGGCGTGGTCGATTTCATCGACATCGGGCTGGGGCCGCACCGTTTCTGGACCTTCAACGTTGCCGACATCGGCGTCACGATCGGCGCGGTGCTGCTGGCAATGGAATTCGCGCGCGACCGGCCGCCCACCGCGCACGATGCCTGAAATGACAACACCGCGACGGATGATCCGCCGCGGCGCTGCCTGATCCAGCGGAAGCTATTTCAGCCGCGGCTTGGTGGTGCGCGGCGCCTTCTCGCAGACCGGCCAGGTGCGCGCGCCGCCGCGTCCGCCACGTCCTCCAAACTGATTCGCCACCTGGCTCAGATCCACCTTTTCGCGCGGAATCATGGTGGGATCTTCCGAGGCCTCGTACGCCAGCATCGCCGTCAACGTGGCGTTGAACCTGAGGTCGTCGAAGACCACCTTGTCGTACGTGTCCCGCTCGGTGTGCCAGGTGAGCGCGCTGTAATTCCAGTTCAGTGCGCCAAGATCACCAGTGGGAACGCCGTAGCAGGTAAACGAGAAACCGTCGCTGCCGCTGCCCGACGGTCCGCCGACGCTCACTGTGCCGATC